>DATDJA010000293.1:0-4257 GCA_036520795.1 Candidatus Limnocylindrales bacterium | reverse complement strand
ATCGCCTGGTGCCTGGAGCGCGGCCTGGACCCCCACGTCAACGACCTCGAGCGGATCGTCGTCTGGCGCGGCGACGCGCGCTTCGAGGACTACTCGGGCTACCTGGGACCCGAGGCGGACATCGTCGCCGACCTCGCGGCGTCGGTCACCCGGCCGGTGTCCAAGGTCATCGCGGTCGGCGACCCGCCGCGGCCGATGGAGCTGATCGAGGAGGCGCGGCGGACATTCGCGGGACGGGCCGGGGCCACCGTCTCCCACCCACGGTTCCTCGAGTTCGTGGCGCCGGGCGTGACCAAGGGGCGGGCGGTCGCATGGCTTGCGGACCGGGCGGGGATCCCGATGAGCCAGGTCATGACCGCGGGTGACGCGCTCAACGACCTCGAGATGATCGAGGGCGCCGGCCACGGGGCGGCGATGGCCTCGGCGCCGGAGGTCGTGCGGGCGGCCGCCCGGTACGTGGCGGCGCCGGTCGACGACGACGGGGTCGCGGAGCTGATCGAGGCGCTGGTGCTGGCGCCGCCCGAGGAGGCGGCCCTCAACGGCGCGCGGATGGCGGTCTCGTGACGGGGACCGGGGTGCTCCCCGACGGCGACGCGGCGCGCGCGGAAGCGGTCGAGCACCTGCGTGCGGGCCGGATCGTCGCCATCCCGACCGACACGGTCTACGGGATCGCCGCGGACCTCGCGCTCCCCGACGCCATCGAGCGGCTGTTCGCCGCCAAGCAGCGTCCACCCGAGAAGGCGGTCGCCGTCCTGCTGGCCGATGCCGAGCAGGCGTGGACCCTGGGGCTGGCGTCCCCCGCGGCGCGCGTCCTCGCCGACGCGTTCTGGCCCGGCGGACTGACCCTCGTCCTGACCGCGCAACCCGAAGCCCGCCTGCCGACCGCGCTCGCCGCCGGCGCGCCCACCATCGGCGTCCGCGTGCCCGACCACCCGGCGCCGCGTGCGCTGGCCGCCGTGCTCGGACCCCTGCCAACGACCTCGGCCAACCTCTCGGGCGCGGCCGACGCGCGCGACGCGGCCGAGGTCGCCGCGACGCTCGGCGATGCGGTCGCGCTGGTCATCGACGGCGGCCCGATCCGCGGTGGCCCGGCCTCGACGGTCGTCGACTGCACGAGCGATCGCCCCGCGGTCCTGCGATCGGGGGCGATCGATCCGGCGCTGATCGCGAGGGCCCTGGAGGAGGCCGGGATCCCGCACGCGATCGGGTGATGGGACCCTGGTCACGGGACTTCGTGTCCTTGGCCGGTCGCCACCCCGGATCCACAGGCCTCTCGATCACCAGGTACGACGGTCCTTCGTGCACCCGCCAGGCGTCGGCGCTGTTGGCGTTCATCCACGAGCGTGGCTCGTCGTATCGACCCGCACGCCACCATCTCGACCCACGGACGACGAGGCATCGTGCTTGGCGCAATTGGCGCGGCATGTTCGCGCCATCCACGAAATGTCATTCGTAAGCGACGCCTGCGAAGCCGGACGGCGAGAGGCCGTCAGGGACGGTCGCAGACGAGGGCGCCGCCGCCGTGACGGGAAGGTCATCTGTACGACCCATGTTCGTACCCGGCGGCGGCGGATTGGCGCGACCTCGAGCGGGCGGAACATGCCGCCTGTCGGGGCGGCCCGTGGGACAATGGGCCCGCCCCGATGCTTGCGCCCGATTCGCCTGGAGGTCTGCCCGTGTCCGAAGCCACCGTCGCGCCGGCAGCCTCCCCGGAGACCCCGTCGGCGACCGCCGTCCCGGAGTCGGCCTGGGCGTCAATCGCCGAGCTGGATCCCGAGCTGTGGGACGCGATGGAGCTGGAGCGCCACCGCCAGGCCGACAAGATCGAGCTGATCGCGAGCGAGAACTACGTGTACGCGGCGGTGCTCGAGGCACAGGGTTCGTGGCTCACCAACAAGTACGCCGAGGGTCTGCCGGGTAAGCGCTACTACGGCGGCTGCGAGTACGTGGACATCGCGGAGAACCTCGCCCGCGACCGCGCGCTGGCCCTGTTCCCCGGCTCGGACCACGTCAACGTCCAGCCCCATTCGGGCGCCCAAGCGAACATGGCCGCCTACTTCGCGGTCCTCCGGCCGGGCGACCGGATCCTGGGCATGAACCTCGCCCATGGCGGTCACCTGACCCACGGCTCGCCCGTGAACTTCTCGGGCCGCCTGTACGAGGTGCATGCGTACGGCGTCACCCGGGGTGACGAGCGGATCGACTACGACGCGCTCGAGGCGCAGGCGGCCGAGGTGCGGCCGAAGCTCGTGGTCGCCGGCGCGTCCGCCTATCCGCGGACCTGGGACTTCGAGCGGATGGCCGACATCGCCCACGCCGTCGGAGCCCTGCTGTTCGTGGACATGGCCCACGTCGCGGGCCTCGTCGCGGCCGGCCTTCATCCCAGCCCGTTCCCGCACGCCGACCTCGTCACGACGACCACGCACAAGACCCTTCGTGGGCCACGCGGCGGGGTCGTGTTCGCGCGCGAGGACCTTCCGAAGGGCATCGACCGGGCCGACTTCCCGGCGCTGGGCAAGAACACCCTCGCGCAGGCGATCGACAAGTCCGTGTTCCCCGGCGTCCAGGGCGGGCCGCTCATGCACGTCGTCGCCGGCAAGGCCGTGGCGTTCAAGCTGGCGGCCGGTGGCGATTTCCGTCGCGACCAGGCCCGAACCATCGAGAACGCCCGAGTCCTCGCCCAGACCCTGGCCGACGCGGGCGCGAGGCTCGTCAGCGGCGGCACGGACAACCACCTGGCTTTGGTCGACGTGACGCCGCTGGGTGTCACCGGGAAGGAGGCGGAGGCCCTCCTCGACGACGTCGGGATCACCGTCAACAAGAACGCGATCCCGTTCGACGCGAACCCGCCCAACATCGCGTCCGGGATCCGCGTCGGGACGCCGGCGACGACGACGCGCGGCATGGGCGTGGCCGAGATGCGGCAGATCGGCGGCTGGATCGTCGAGGCGCTCGAGCGCCGTGACGACGGGGCCGTGCATGACCGGATCCGGGCCGACGTCCGCTCGCTGGTCGCCAGGTTCCCGGTCCCGGGTCTCCCGCGGGGTGCCGACTGACCACGCCGTGCGCCTGATCGGGACGTTCGGCGAGGTGCTCCCGCTCCTCGTCGGGGCCTTCCTGTCCGCGGCGCTGATCTCGCTCCTGATCACCCCGCTCGTCCGTCGCCTGGCGATTCGCCTCGACAACGTCGATCGCCCCGATCACCGGCGCGTCAACAAGGGCCCGATCCCGCGCGGTGGCGGCATCGGCGTGGCGACCGCCTTCGTCCTCGTCTCGCTCGGGGTCCTCCTGGTCAACGCGAGGCTTGAGATCATCCCGATCCCCCGCTCGATCGACCAGACAGAGCTCCTCGGCCTGTTGGTCGGGGGGATCGTCGCGACGTTCATCGGCGTGCTCGACGACACGCTCCAGCTGCGGGCGCGCTGGCAGCTCCTGGGGCAGGTCGCCGTGGCGGCCCTCGCGGTCGCGTCCGGGATCGTCGTGACCTTCGTGAACAACCCGTTCGGCGCCGGCGCCATCGTCCTGTCCGGGCCGTACGCCATCGGGTTCACGATGGTCTGGATCGTCGGGATGATCAACAGCATCAACTTCATCGACGGGCTCGACGGGCTGTCGTCGGGGATCGCGCTGATCGCCGCGGTGACCCTGGGCGTGATCTCCGTCACGACGGCGACCAACCAGCCGTTCGTCGGCGTGCTGTGCTTCGCGCTGGCCGGGTCGCTGCTGGGATTCCTGCGCTGGAACTTCCACCCGGCGTCGATCTTCATCGGCACCAGCGGCGTGATGTTCGTCGGCTACACGCTGGCGCTGCTCTCGATCCTGGGCACGGCCAAGGTCGTCGTCGCGCTGCTCGTCCTCGGCGTGCCGATCATCGACACGTTCTGGATCATCGTCCGCCGCCTCGCCACCGGCCACTCGCCGTTCACGCCGGACCGCAAGCACATCCACCATCGGCTGTTGGACCTCGGCCTTACGCACGGGCAGACCGTGCTCGTCATCTACGGCATCTGCATCCTGCTGGCCATCCTCTCGTTCGTCCTGTCGGGCACTGGCCAGGTCTACGCGTTCATGGGGCTCGCGGTGGCCTTCGGACTCGTCCTGTTCCTGGCCACCCGGGGCGAGTCCGGTGATGCCCTCGAGGCGGAGTCGTACGAGCCCGATCCGCCGCCGAACGAGCCGGATCGACCGCCGAGCTGACTGCGGTTCGGAGGGCTTCGGACGGCCCCGGAGCCCACCCTGCCACCCCGTACCGGAGGG
>DATDJA010000292.1:0-19020 GCA_036520795.1 Candidatus Limnocylindrales bacterium | reverse complement strand
GGGCGGATCGGCGGGCCGGCGTGCAGGTGCCCCAGCCAGTCGTTCTCCAGGACGTGCATCGCCCAGCTGGTGCGGCCGTTGTGGAGGTGCCACTGGCGCGCCCGCTCGTCCCAGTCGACGGTCACGTGGCGGCGTCTTCCGTGCCCAGCGTCCAGGCCCATTGGTACGTCCCGCCGCGCAGCACGTAGGGCTCGAGCGTGTCCGGCCCGCAGCTCGCGGTCCCGAGGCCGCGATGGGCGGCGTCGAGGTGGACGATGGTCTCGGGGCGCGGGACGAGCTCGACGTCGTGGGTCGCCGTGTCGAGGTCGGCGGCCGTCACGTGCGTCGCCGACACCTGCCCGGGCCGGTCGAGGTCCACGCGGATGCCGCCCCTGGGCGCCCGGACCCGGAACCAGCGCGTGTCGGCGTGACCGCCGTTCTCCTGCGGCCGGACGTACGGGACGAGCTGGTCGGTCACGGTCGACCGCCACAGTCCGACGCGTCCGCCGCGGCGACGGTCGGGATACGTCTCGTGGGGCCCGCGGCCGAACCACTCGAAGGCCTCGTGGCCGGTGGTGAGCTCGAGGACCGTGCCCACGCGCGGCAGGTCTTCGACGACGGACGGGACCCAGACCGTCTCCTCGACCCGGACCCGTCCGTCGGGCGAGCTCGACAGCCGCTGCGCGTGGGCGACCTCGATTCCCGCGGCCGTCGTCCAGGTCGCTCGCACCGTGACGGCATCGTCGCCCCGCTCGACGGCCTCGAGCCGCCGGGTCAGTGACGCCAGGCCCCAGGCGTCCCAGCGGCCGGCCATGCCGCCGATCCGGTCATTGTCCGTCGGCGCCCGCCAGAGGGACAGGGCCGGCGGCGCCGCGAACGAGGGGTGGAGGAGATACCCCTCGTCGTCGACCGCGACGCCGCCGGTCCAGCCCTGATGTGGTGTGCCGGCGCCCTCCGCGCCCGTCCCGTCCGCCTCCGCATCGTCCAGGGGCACTTGCGCCCAGCCGATCTCGTAGCCGGCACCCGCCCACGCCGTCGCCTCGGCGGTCAGGAATCGCAGCGTCAGCCATCGCTCGCCGGCCCCCTCGGGCGGGAGCTGCCAGCCGGGGATCCCCAGCTCGGCGGTCGCGCCCGGCGCGATGGACGGCAGGGGCAGATCGCCGCCGGCCGCCCGGTTCCCGCCGACCGACACATCCCAGGCGGCGCGCAGCCATCGGGTGTCCCGGAACTCGCCGCGGTTCCAGAGGGTGACCCTGCCCTCGCGAGCCGCCGCGACCGCGGCCGGACCCGAGGCCGCCCGCACGGGCGACGCCAGGAACATGTGCTCGAACATGGCGGGCTTGGGTGCCCGGTCGGGGAACGTGATCCCGTCGATGCAGAAGACCCCATCGTTTGGCTCGTCGCCGAAGTCGCCGCCGTACGCGTGGCGGGTCGAGCCGTTGGGCAGCCGCTGGACGAGCCCGTGGTCGCGCCACTCCCAGATGAAGCCGCCCTGGAGCCCGGGCGTCGACTCGATCGCGTCCCAGTACTCGGCCAGCGTCCCGTTGCTGTTGCCCATCGCGTGGCTGAACTCGCACATCACGAGGGGATGGCGCTGGGCTCCGCTCGTCGCGTGGGCGACCAGCGCCGCGATCGGCGGGTACATCGGACACACGAGGTCGCTCGCCGTCTGGCCGCTCGACCAGTCGAACTTGATCGCGCCCTCGTAGTGCAGCGGCCGCGACGGGTCGGCGACGCGCGCCCACCCGGCCGCCGCGTCGTGGTTGACGCCGTAGCCCGACTCGTTGCCCAGCGACCAGGCGATGATCGAGGGGTGGTGGCGGTCGCGCTCGATCATCCGGGCCACGCGCTCCACGAACTGCAGCCGGTACCGCGGATCGGCGCATACGTCCTCGTACCAGCCGTGCGACTCGATGTCCGCCTCGTCGATCACGTACAGCCCAAGTTCGTCGCACGCGTCGAGCAGCACGGGGTCGTTGGGGTAGTGCGAGGTGCGCAGCGCGTTGAACCCCCAGCGCTTCATCGCGATGACGTCGGCGCGCATGTCCTCGGCGGCGACGACGCGCCCGGTCCGCGGGTCGAAGTCGTGGCGGTTCACGCCGCGGATCAGGACGGCCCGGCCGTTGACCAGCAGCTCGACCCCGCGCACCTCGACCCGCCGGAACCCGATCCGGCGCTCGACCCGCTCCACCACCTGGCCTTCGGGCGAGACCAGCGAGACGGCCACGCCGTAGAGCGCGGGCACCTCCGCCGACCACGGCGTGATGTCCGGCACCCTGGCGTCCAGCCGAACCCGTCCTACGCGGCCCGGCCGGACCTGGGGCTCCGCCTCGCGCCAGCGGTCGACGTCGTCGGGCGCGCTCAGGGCGCCGGCGGCGTTGAGGCTCTGGAGGTCGATCACGCCGCGGCGCGGCGGCCCGGGCACGGTCCAGTCGCTCGGCTTGCCGGGCGGCGGAGGCGCGTGGCGCACCTCGGCTTCGAGCGGCGTCGCCAGGCCCTCGACGGTCGCCTCGACCCGCCAGCCGGCCTCGGGTCCGTCCGGTCCCCAGCCGAGCCCGGCCCCGATCGAGATGGTGCCCGTCGTGCCATCCGCGTCGAGGCCGGTGTCGATCGCGAGGTCGGCGAGATACACCTGTCCCGTCGCGTAGAGGTATACGGGGCGCGTGATGCCGCCGTGCCACCACTGGTCCTGGTCCTCGACGAAGGACGCGTCAGACCACTTCACGACCGTGAGCCGCAGGTCGTTCGAGCCCGGCCGGAGCGACGGCGTCACGTCGAACTCCGCCGCGAGATGCGAGTCCTTGCTGATCCCGATCTCCTGTCCGTTGAGCTCGACGAGCAGCACGCTCTCGGCGGCGCCGACGTGCAGCACCACGCGCCGGCCAGCCCAGGCGGGCGGGACCTCGAACGAGCACTCGTAGACGCCGGTCGGGTTCTCCTCGGGCGTCTCGGGCGGGCGATGGGGGAACGGCATCTGGACGTTGGTGTAGATCGGGTGATCCCACGTGTCCTGCATCGTCCAGCAGCCGGGGACGTCGGCCTCGCCCCAGTCGGCCCCCGGAGCCTCGTCCGGCCGGTGGAGCAGCTGGAACCGCCAGCGACCGTCGAGGGGGAGGCGATCGTCGTGGGTGACCGCGTGCATCGGCAGCCGCCCGCGGGACGTCAGCTCTGGGTCGGCCCACGGCGCGGGCGTCATGCGGTGCGGTCCTCCCAATGTGCCGGTCCCGGCAGGCCGGATCAGCCCTTGGTCGCCCCGAGCGACAGGCCACTGATGAAGTGCTTCTGCAGGGCCAGGAACACGAGGATCGTCGGGATCGCGGCGAGCAGGGCCCCCGCCGCGAGCAGGTTGGTATCGGTGAAGAACTGGCCCTGGAGGTTGTTCAGCGCCGACGTGATGGGTCGCCGGTCCCCGTCCTTGATCAGGATCAGCGCCCAAAAGAAGTCGTTGTAGATGAACGTGAACAACAGGGTCGCGAGGGCGGCGAGCGCGGGCCGGCAGAGCGGCATGATCACGCCGCCCCAGATCCGCAGGACGCTCGCGCCGTCGACCAGGGCGGCTTCGGTCAGCTCATGCGAGATCGTCTTCATGTAGTTGCTCAGCACGAATGTGCAGAAGCCGAGCTGGAACACGAAGTTGATGAGGAAGATTCCGAAGTACTGGTTGTACAGGAGCGCGTTATCGCTCAGCGGCGGGGGGATGCCTCGCAGGGCGGTGTAGAGCTTGAACAGCGGGACGATGATCACCTGGGGCGGCAGGAGGTTGCCGGCCGTGAAGATCAGCAGAATCACGAGGTTGAAGCGCCAGCTGAAGCGCGACACCGAGAACGCCACCATCGACGCGACGATCAGCGTCACGATGACGGCCGGGATCGTCACGATCAGGGTGCTCAGGAAGTGCTGGGCAAAGTCGCCGCCGTTCCAGGCGTCGATGAAGTTCTGGAAGTTCAGGGTCTGGGGCAGCGAGATGTAGCCGGCCGCCTGGGTGTCCGAATACGGCCGCAGGGCGGTGTAGATGGCCCATGCCAGCGGGAACAGCCAGACGATCGCCATGAGCGAGAGGAACACGTACATCGCGATCCGGCCCCACGGGGTCGGGCGCCGCTTCCGGGGCACGGCTGCGTCGGCCGCCAGCAGCTCGGGCGTCACGACCGTCGTCATCGCTGCCCCTGGTCGCGCATCATCCGGGTCAGGAACGCCACGATCGGCCCCAGCGAGATGACCAGCAGCACGACGGCGATGGCCGACCCGAATCCGAGCCGGTTGGACTCGCTGATGGCGTTGTTGGTGATCAGCGTTGACAACAGCTCGAGCCCGTTCTTGCCGCGGTTGATGATGTAGGCGATGTCGAACGCTCGCAGCGCTTCGATCGTCGTGATCACCACGATGACGACGTTGATCGGCATCATCACCGGGAACACGACCCGGAAGAACGTCTGGCGCTCGTTGGCCCCGTCGACCTTGGCGGCCTCGCGCAGCGTCGGGTCGAACGCCTTCAGGCCCGCCAGGTAGAGGACCATGATGTAGCCGACGTGGCGCCAGCTCGTGGCGACGAGCGCGGCCCACAGGTTGAGGCTCGGGTCGCCCAGCCAGTCGATCAGGTTGTTGTTGGCGGTCCGGCCGAGCACGTTGTTGATGAACCCCTGCTCGGGCGCGTACTGCAGCTTCCAGATGATCCCGATGACAGCCAGGGACAGGACGACCGGCAGGTAGAAGACCGTCTGGTAGAAGCGCGTGCCGCGCCCGACGCGGTCGAGGAGCACCGCGAACAGGATCCCGATGGGGGTGGCGATGAACATCAGCCACGCGAGCCAGATCAGGTTGTGGGCGAGCGCCGGCCAGAAGAACGGATATGCGGTGAACAGGTTCTGGTAGTTGGTGATCCCGATGACCTTGGCGTCGAACGGACTGCCGATCCCGTTCCAGTTGGTGAACGACAGGAAGAACGAGACGATCGTGGGGCCCCAGATGAAGATCAGGTCAAGGGCCAGCGGGATCCCGACCATCAATCCGAGGACGAGCTTGTCCCGCCCGGTCAGCAGGCTGTAGCGCCGCCGGAAGCGGCCGGTCGTGACGTGCTGCGCTCCCGGCTGTGCGATGGGGGAGACAGCAGACGCCCCCGTCACGCCGCTTTGGTCGGCGGTGGCGGGGGCGACAGGCTGACTCGAGCGTTCGGCCACGGTCCGGAGAGTCTAGCCAGACCGATTGAATGGGGCTACAGGGTGTCCCAGAAGCTCTGGATCTTCGCGAGGAAGGCGTCCAGATCCTGGTTCGGGTTCTTGAGGAAGTCGAGCAGGAACGCCTGCATGCCGTTCGGGCCCGCGAAGTTCGGGTTCGTGTCGCGGTCCAGGAACTGGGTGATCCGCTGGGCGCCACCGATGAGCTCCGCCGCCTTCTTCTGGAGGTCGGTGTAGCCGCTCGTGTCGGCGTCCTTGGCGGCCGCGATGTTGCCCTTGTCCTGCGAGACCCAGGCCACCTGGGTCGCCGGCTGGGCGAGGTACTCCATGAACGCCTTGGAGGCATCCAGGTCGGCCGCCAGCGTCGGCGAGTTGGCGCTGATCATGAAGCCGTCGATCGGCGCGTCGAGCGCCTTCTCGGCGTCGTACTCGGTCCCGAAGTTCGGGTAGGGGAAGAAGTCGAGGTCCGCGAGGTCGGCGTCGCCGGCCTCCTGGAACTGCTGGGACACGAACATCCCGAGCAGATACATGCCGGCCTTCTTCTGGACCAGCGCCTGCGCGGCGTCCTGCCAGGTCCGGCCGGCGGCACCCTCCTGGTAGAACGGGAGGAGCGTCTTCCAGGTCTCGAAGGCCGCCTTGGTCTTCGGATCGGTCCACTTCTGCTCGCCGGCCATCAGCCCGACGTGGAAGTCGTACCCGTTCTGCCGCAGGTTGATGATGTCGAACGTGCCCATCGCCGGCCAGCCGTCGCTGTCGCCGAATGCCATCGGGATGAGGCCGTCGGTCTGCATCTTCGTGGCCAGCGCCTTGAACTCGTCGAGCGTCGTCGGGATGGTGTATCCCTTGTCCGCGAACATGCTCTTGCGGTAGAAGACGGCCCACGGGTAGTTGTAGATCGGGATGAAGTACTGCTTGCCGTCGTTCCCGGTGGAGCCCACCTTGAACGCATCCGAGTAGTTGGCCCCGATCTTGGCCCAGACGTCGCTGATGTCGGTCGCGAGGCCCTGCTCGGCGAAGAACCGCATCCGGAAGCCCGAGAACCAGGTGAACACGTCGTCCGGCGTGCCCTGGAGGTAGGAGCTGATCTGGTCCTGGAAGGTGCCGTGGTCCGTGGTGTTGATCTTGACCGGGATCCCGGTCGTCGTGGTGAACGTGTCCACGATCCCGGCGAGGACGCCCTTGGGAATCGCGTCCGAGTAGTTCGATCCGAGCGTGACGCTGCCGCTGGCACCGGTCGACGGGGCTTCGACAGACGCAGCCTCAGTCGCCGCCGGCGTGGCCGCCGGTGGCTGTGTGGCCGCGGCCGACGGGGCCGAGCTTGCGGCGGGCGTGCTGCAGGCGGCGAGGAAGGCGGACACACCGCCGAGGGCCGCAACGGCGGCCCCACCCTTCAGCACCTGGCGGCGCGTGACGGATCGGAGGCCGTCGAAGTCATCCATACGATCTCCTCCTGGGTGGACCGACCCGCGACGTATCGGCGGAGTAGGCCACAGTCCGAATTGTTGCGACAGGGTGCCGCAATGTCAAGAGACTCGCGCGTATTCGAACGAGTTTTTTTGTGCGACTTCGTTGACTTCGGCCCGGTTCGGCTTCAAGATGAGCGGGCGCCGACCCATCGGCCGCAGTCAGGCGGTCAAGGTGGCAGCCGTCCCGGCGCGGGGAACTGGGAGCGGAGTGGATGCTGGCCCGCCAACGCCAGGCACTGATCCTCGACCGGGTCCGCGAGAGCGGCGCGGTTCGCGTGGCCGAGCTCGCGCGCGAGCTCGAGGTGTCGGACATGACGGTTCGTCGCGACCTCGAGATCCTCCACGACCACGGCCTGCTCGAGAAGGTGCACGGCGGCGCGACCGCCATCTCCGGCCTCGCCTCCTACGAGCCGGGGTTCGTGGCGAAGTCGGCCCTCCAGCAGGACGAGAAGGCCGCGATCGCCGCGGAGGCTGCGCGCCTCGTCGAGCCGGGCATGGCGATCGGGATCTCCGCGGGCACGACGACGCACACGCTCGCGGCCCGAGTCGCGGACATCCCCGGCGTGACGGTGGTCACCAACTCCCTGCGCGTCGCCGAGGTCCTGTATCGGTCCGGCCGCCGCGACCAGACCGTCATCCTGACCGGTGGGGTGCGCACGCCGTCCGAGGCGCTGGTGGGCTCATTCGCGGTCGCGCAGCTGCGATCGGTCCACCTCGACCTCGTGTTCATGGGCGTGCACGGCATGGACGGCAAGGCCGGGTTCACCTGCCCCAACCTGTCGGAGGCCGACACGGACCGCGCGCTCATCGAGGCCGGCCGGCGGCTCGTGGTCCTGGCGGATCACACCAAGTGGGGCGTCATCGGCATCGCCTCGATCGCGCGCCTGGACCAGGCCGACGTGCTCGTCTCCGACACGCTGCTCGACCCGGCGGCCCAGTCGACGCTCCGGGAGGTCGTCGGCGAAGTCGTCCTGGTCGACGCGGGCGAGCCGGCCGATGGCGGGAACCCGGTGGGGCTGGACGATGCCGATGAGCGGTTGCAGGCCGCGGGCCGTGCCCACTGAGGAGCAGCCCCGACCTTCCGACGGGGCGGTCCAGGCGCTCGCCGCGGAGCCGCACCGTCGCCACAACGCCCTGACCGGCGAGTGGGTCCTGGTGTCGGCGGGCCGCACCGACCGCCCGTGGCTCGGCGCGGAGGAGCCCGAGCCGCCCGAGGAGCGGCCCACATACGACCCCGGCTGCTACCTGTGCCCGGGCAACCGGCGGGTGAAAGGCGACGTGAACCCGCACTACGACCAGACATTCGTGTTCACCAACGACTTCGCGGCGCTCCGCCCCGACACGTCCGACGCGACCGTGGAATCAGGCCTGTTCCGGGCCGAGGGCACGCGCGGGACCTGCAGGGTCGTGTGCTTCTCGCCCCGCCACGACCTGACCATCGCCGGGATGGCGACGAGCGAGATCCGGCGCATCGTCGACGTCTGGGCGGACGAGACGACCGAGCTCGGGCGTCGCTACCCGTGGGTGCAGGTGTTCGAGAACCGGGGCGAGGCGATGGGCGCCTCGAACCCGCATCCGCACGGCCAGATCTGGGCAGGCGCGGCGCGGCCGGTCGAGGCGATGCTCGAGGACCGCGAGCAGGCCGCTCACTTCGAGGCGACCGGCCGGCCCCTGCTGCTCGACTATGCCCGGCAGGAGCGCGGCGGGCCACGGGTCGTGGCTGACTGTCCCGGCTGGCTGGTGGTGGTTCCGTTCTGGGCCGCCTGGCCGTTCGAGACGCTCCTGATCCCGACGACGCGCGCCGCCCGCCTCGCGGACCTCGACAACGCCGCTCGGGACGGGCTGGCAGCTGCCCTGCAGGACCTCACGAGGCGCTACGACGCCCTCTTTGACCGACCGTTCCCGTACTCGATGGGCTGGCACCAGGCGCCGTTCGATGCCGCGTCGACCGAGCCGTGGCAGGTCCACGCCCACTTCTACCCACCGCTGCTGCGCGCGAGCGTGCGCAAGTTCATGGTGGGCTATGAGCTGCTCGCCGAGCCGCAGCGGGACCTGACGCCGGAGGAGGCCGCCGCTCGGCTCCGGGCGGCCGTCCCCGCGTCGGCCGACTGACGCTCGTCGCCCCTGCACCCGCTCGGGGTGATGACCCTCCAGGCATCAGATGCGCAGGGTGTCATCGGGCTCGGGTGACCTCTTTCGCGGCGCGGTAGGGTCGCTGTCGGGCACCAGCGCCAGTACGATGGCGCCACCTGGGCAGCGGAGGGCGCATGCGGATGTGGGGCGGCCGGTTCGATGACGAACCGGACCCGCGGATGGCGGACTTCACCCGATCGATCGAGGTCGACGCCGAGCTGGCGCTCGACGACATCGCGGGGTCGATCGCGCATGTTCGCGGACTCGGCCGCGCGGGCCTGCTGACCGGCGACGAGGTCGCGACGCTCGAGGGCGGTCTCGCCGCGCTGCGGCACGACGTCGAGGCGGGCGCGATCGCCTGGGATCCGGTCCTCGAGGACGTCCACCTCAACCTCGAGACGCTCCTAACCGCCCGGGTCGGCGCCGCGGGCGGCAAGCTTCACACCGGCCGGTCGCGGAACGACCAGGTGGCCACCGACCTGCGCCTGTGGACCCGCCGTGCGATCGACCGTCTCGACGCCGCGATCGTCGGGCTCGAGCGGGCGCTGGTCGACCTCGCCGAGCGCGACGGCGACGCCGTGCTCCCGGGTTCGACGCACATCCAGCCCGCCCAGCCCGTCCTGTTCGCCCACCACCTGCTCGCCTACGTCGAGATGCTGGAGCGGGATCGCGGCCGCCTCGCCGATGCACGCACCCGGGTCAACGTCTCGCCGCTCGGGGCCGGCGCCCTTGCCGGCGCGGGGTATCCCCTGGACCGTGAGACCACGGCGGCAGAGCTCGGCTTCGACGGGGTCAGCGCGAACTCCCTCGACGCCGTGTCGGACCGCGACTTCGTGGTGGAGGTGCTCGCCGCGGCGGCCCTCGCGATGGTCCATCTCAGCCGCCTCGCGGAGGAGATCACCTGGTGGTCGAACCCGCGGTTCGGGTTCGTGCGCGTCGCCGACGCGTTCTCGACGGGATCGTCGATGATGCCCAACAAGAAGAACCCCGACCCGGCGGAGCTCGTCCGTGGCCGCACCGCCGCGGTGATCGGGGCCGTGACCACGATGCTGGCCCTGCTCAAGGGCCTCCCGCTCGCGTACCAGCGCGACCTCCAGGAGGACAAGCCGGCGCTGTTCGGCGCCGTGGCCACCCTCGAGGCGTCGTTGGGCGTCATGGCGGGCCTCGTCGAGACCCTCGCGATCGATCGCGTGCGCATGCGCGAGGCGGCCGACGAGGGCTACACGACCGCTACCGCCCTCGCCGACGTCCTCGTTCGCCGCGGCGTCCCGTTCCGGGCGGCGCACCACATCGTCGGCGGCCTCGTTGGCGGGGCAGAGGCGGAGCGCATCCCGTCGCTGGCCGCGCTGCCCGTGGAGGCGTACCGCGCCGCGCTCGACGGCAGCGACGACCCGGTCGCGCGCGGCCTGGCGCGGGAGAAGGGCGTGGCCGCGGCGCTGCGCGAGGCCGCGACGGTCGAGGGGGCCCTGGCCGCCGCCGACGTGACCGGCGGCACGGCGCCCGAACGCGTGGCGCTGGCCCTGGCCGACGCGAGGGCGCGTCTCGGCGACTGACCGGCGATCCGCGGCGACGCGCGGCTTCAGTCGCTCGCCGACCTCGGCATCACCCGATGCGCGTCGCCCATGCGGCGATCTCCGCGCGCCGCGCCGCCCCGAGCTTCGCGAGGACGTGCTCGACGTGTGACGTCACCGTTCGGGTCGACACGCCGAGCCTGTCTGCGATCTCGGCGTTCGTCCGGCCCTCCGCGATCAGGCGGGCGACTTCGAACTCGCGCGCCGTGAGCGGATCCCACGGGGCCGCTGCAGCGCGGGTCCGGAGCCGGTGGTCCAGCGCCGTGGCGCCGGCTACGAGCGTTGCGGACGGAAGTGCGGCCGCGGTCGACCGCACCTCGTCAATGAGCACCCGGGCGTCGGCGGCTCGCTTCGACCGCGCGAGTGCGGTCGCGAGGTCGATCGCCGCCCATGCGCCCTCCCAGGCGCGTCCGCGCGCCCTCCAGCCGTCCCGCGCGACGGCCAGCGACGTCCGGGCGTGCGCCGTGTTGCCCCTGGCGAGGTCCAGCAGGCCGCGCGCGTGGTCAACCGCAGGCAGCGTTCCCGGGATCCCGCGACGGATGACCGCCGTGGACACGCGTTCGGTCCATGCGGTCGCGCCCGTCGGGTCGCCTGCCGCGAGGTGGGCGCGCGTCCCCGTCACGAGGAACGGGAACAGGTAGGCGGCATCATCGACGGCCGCCGACGCGGCTTCTCCCTGCAAGCACCACGCGATCGCGGCGGCCGTATCCCCCCGCAGCTGCGCGGCCTCGGCGAGCCCCCACAGCGCCGGCGAAAGCCGCTGGAGCTCCGCCATCTGGCGCCCGAGGGCCAGCGCCTCGTCGAGCGCCTCGTCCGCAGCGGCCAGATCGCCCCGCCCGAGGGCAAGGAACCCGAGCACGTGAAGCGCGGTGATGCGGGTCGTGATCCCGCCACGACCGTCGGACAGCGCGTGTGTCGCGAGGCGCTCGGCGTCGACCCAGTCGCCGGTCGCCCAGCGGACGTGGGCGAGGTGCGCCGCCATGTAGTGGCGGTGATTCCAGAGCTCGACTCGCTCGGCGTACTCGATGCCATCCCGGAGCCAGCGGTCGGCGCGTTCGTACTCGACGAGGACCGAGGCGCATGACCCGAGCATCCGATACGCCCTCGCCGCCTGTGCCTCGAGGTGCGCGTCGCGGGCGGCGATCACGGTCGACTCGAGGAGCGCCCAGCCCTCCTGCATCTGGCCCGCGAAGACCAGGCTCGAGCCGACGCTCGCCGCGGCATCGAGCTCCGTCGGGAGGTCCCCGACGTCGATCGCCAGCGCCCGCCCTGTCCGGCCGTACGCAATCGCGAGTTCGAGCCGCCGATCGAGCATGTTCGCCGCGGACAGCCCGCCGAGCAGACGCGCCCGAACGGCTCGTGCCGCATGGTCGTCCGGCAGCGACTCCATCGACGCGAGCGCCGCCGTGAGGCGCGCGGTCCGGGCGGCAAAGTCGTCGCCTAGGAGATGGCGGACGGCGACCTGCTGGGGGACGAGGCTGGCGGCTGCGAGTGGGTCGCCGGCCTCGCGGAACCGGTCGCTCGCATCGGCCAGCGCGCGGTCGGCCAGCTCGTTGTCGTCGGTCGCCGCGGCCTCGGTCGCGAGCTCGGCGAGCAGCATCGCGGCATCGGTCGGCGGCGCGTCCGCCGGGGCGTTGCGCCACGCTCGCGTGAACAGCTCGAGCGCCTCGCGGTGCGCCGACAGCGCGGCCGCACGCCGGCCGCCCTCGACCGCCTGCACGAATGCCTCCGCGCCGCGGCCGGCTTCCTCGAGGTGCACCGAGCGGAATGCCGGCCCGAAGCGCGGATCGTCGGCGGCCGCATCCGCGACCCGACCGTGGAGCCGGCGGCGAGCGGCCGGCGTGATCGAGCCGTACAGCGCGTCCCGGATGATCGCGTGCCGGAAGTCGAGCCGTCCGGCCTCCGCAGCGGGCACGACGAAGAACTCCCGGGCCAGCTCGGCGAGCGGTGCCGACAGCCGATCCTGCGCACGACCGAGGACGGTGGCGAGGAGGTCGACATCGAACGTCCGTCCGATCACGGCGGCCGCCTCGGCGACGGAGCGCGCCGGCTTCGACAGGCGCACGGCGCGCTGGGCGACGGCCTCGTCGAGGGTGTCGGGGACGACGCCGGCGGGCATCCCCTCGGCGCGGATCACGCCCAACAGCTCCTCGACGTGCAGCGGGACGCCGTCGGATCGCTGGTGGATTGCCGCCACGAGGTCGCGCGGCGCCGGAAGCGCGGCACCCAGGATCAAGGTGGTCATGGTGGCGGTCCCGTCGAGGTCGAGCCGGGCGAGCCGCGCCTCCTCGGCGAGCCGGCCGGCGAGCAGCCGGGCTCGCCACTCACGCATCGGCACGCGGGGATAGAGCTGGTCGCTGCGGTAGGTCGCGACCACCAGCAGCGGCAGGTCGGCGAGTCGGCGCGCCAGCACGCCGAGCACCTCCAGCGACAGGTCGTCCGCCCAGTGCAGGTCCTCGAGGCTCACCATCGCCCGGCCCGAGCTCGCAATACCGGCCACAAGGTCGACGACGTCGAGCACAAGGATCCGCCGAGCGCGATGACGGTCGCCCGGCTCGACGGGGTCCGGCTGCGCGAGGCACGTGGCGAGCGCGGCCCCAGCGTCGAGCGTCGAGGGGTCGCGCATCATCGACCGCGCGAGATCGAGGAACACACCACCGGCGACCTCGAGGTCCCGGGGAAAGGCCGCACCCCGCAGGACCCGGAACCCGTCAGCTGCCGCGCGACGCTCGATCGACCCGAGCAGGCGCGTCTTGCCGATCCCGGCCTCGCCGGCGAGGAACAGCAGGCCGCCACGACCGCCTGCGGCCTGGGCCCGGCGCCGATCGGCAAGCGCGAGCAGGTCGTCACGCCCGACGAGGACAGGGCAGACGAGCGGTCCGGATCCGTGCACCGAGGACGTCCTTGCGGGAGACATGGTCAGCCGGCCGGCGACCGCCGGCGCGTTCTCCACTGTAATTCGCGATTCTGACCGTCCATCGGTCATTCCACCGATGTCGGGTCACCCCGCGTCATCGACGCTGGCAACAGATGAGCGGCGATCGCCGCCCCGATCTGGAGACCACGAGATGGCGAAGTTCATGGACGTGCATGACGGATTCTTCGGCGTGACGGCTGAGCAGCTGCGCGAGGCGCACGACGCCGACCTGGCGATCGAGGGCGACGAGGGCGTGCATTTCGAGCGCGCGTGGCTCGACCCGGATGCGGGCAAGGTGTTCTGCCTCGCGACCGGGCCCTCGAAGGAGGCCGTGATGCGTATCCACGAGCGCGCCGGCCACCCGACCCCCGAGGTCTACGAGCTCACCGTCGAGGTCTAGACGAGACCCGGACCCCGGCAACCCGGGTGGCGGTCAGCGACGGCCGCCACCCACCCCCGCCTTCGGGCGGATCGTCGAGACCCATGACGCCACCTCGGCTCGGCGCATCGCGCCGAGCTTCGCGAGGATGTGCTCGAGGTGGGCGCTCACCGTCTTCGGGGACAGCCCGAGCGCCTCGGCGATCTCCGGGTTGGTCATGCCCTCGGCCACCAGCCCCGCGACCTCGAACTCGCGCACCGTGAGCGGCCGCCACGGCTCCTCGATCGCCCCGCGGCTGCGGACGACGCCCGCCAGCTCCTCGGCGCGCCGCAGGAGCGGGTCAGAGCGCAGGCGTTCGGCGGCCGCGCGCACGGCGGCGAGCAGGGGGAGGGCGTCGGCGTGACGGCCGGCGCGGACCAGCGCCATGGCCAGGTCGAGTCGTGCCCAGGTCGATTCCCATACGCGGCCGATGGCATCCCAGCCGGCGATGGCGGCCTCGAGGTCAGCGCGCGCGGCGACGGTCGAGCCGGCTGCGAGGTGCAGCAGGCCGTCGGCATGCCGGCGCGCGACGTCGGCGGGGCCGCCCCAGTCGCCCAACGCCTCGGTCACTCGCCGCAACCAGCGCGCGGCCTCGTCGGGCTGGTGCGCGGCGAGGTAGGCGCGGACGCCCGTGACCACGAACGGCACGAGCAACGCTCGCTCGCCACCTGCCACGGCGAGCTCGTGACCCTCCTCGCATCGACGCGCGGCTTCGCCAGCATCGCTGGCGACGAGCGCCGTCTCTGCCAGGCCCCACAGGGCCGGCAGGATCAGCTCCACCTCGCCGGTGGGCCCGCCGATCTCCAGGGACGCCTCGAACAGCATCCGCGCACGGTCTGCGTCGCCACGCCCGAACGAGACGAAGCCCAGCGCATCCCGCGAGCCGAGGGTGCCACGCCGGCTGCCGCGCTCGACGAGCTCGATCTCGGCCGTCAGGACCGCGTCGTCCCAGTCGCCGGCCGCCCACGCGACGTGCGCCGAGGTCGCGGCCATGACGTGGCGACAGTAGGACTGCTCGATCTCGTCGGCATAGCGGAGGCCTTCACCGAGCCCGGCGGACGCGCTCGGATAATCCATCACCCGGATGGCGTACGCCGCTGCCCAGCGGAACGCCGTCACGCCCGTGCTCTCGAGCCGGTGGTCGCGGGCGTTGCGCGCGACCCGGAGCATCTCGGCCAGCCCGGCGTCCCTGCGGCCAGCGAGGACCTGGACGCTCGCGGCGATGTAGTCGATATCGCCCGAATCCGGGTCGCCTGAGTCGTGCCGGTGCTGCCGCGCCTCGGCGAGCAGGTCCACAGCGGCGTCGAGCCTGCCGTCGTCGAATGCCTCGACCGCCTCCGACACTCGCAGATCCGAGAGGGCGTAGGCGCGCTCGGGAGAGGGCGGCAGCGCGGCCAGCTCGGCGTCGGCCTGGGCGAGGAGCCGGACTCGTTCGTCATGGGGCCTCACGTCGCGGCGCGCGACGCTCGCGAGCGCGATCAGCATGTTGGCCGCATCGAGCGGGCGGCCGGCATCGAGGTAGGACTGGCGCGCCAGCCGCGTGGTCTGCTCGATCACCGGCACGTCATCGACGGCGAACGCCGCGTTCGAGTACCCGTCGTACAGCGCCGCAAGCTCGAGCGGCGTCAGGCCCTCGGGGACATTGGCGACGGCTCGCGCGTAGAGCTCATACGACTCCTGGCGGCTGGACAGCGCGCCTGCCGCCTCGGCGCCGGCGAGCGCGGTCCGAAAGGCCTGTGCGCGGAGGCCGGCTCGCTCGAAGTGGACCGACGCGTGGATTTCCGAGGCGCCCGAGAGCTGGGCGCCGAACTCGGCGGCCCGGGCGTGCAGGCGCCGGAGGTCGCTCGGGCGGACGCTGGCGTAGAGCGCGTCCCGGAGGAGCTGGTGGCGGAAGTCGTAGTAGCCCTGGTCGAGGTACTCGAATGGGTGGAGGAACGAGCTCGCGACCAGCTCCTCGAGCGCCCCGTCGAGCTCGGCAACCGGGCGGTCCATGATCCCGGCCAGCACGTCGGGAACAAAGCAGCGGCCGATCACGGCGCCGGCGCGGGCGACCGCCTGACTCTCCTCCGAGAGGTGGGCGAAGCGCGCGAGGATCGCGTCCTCGATCGTGTCCGGGACCTCCGCGTTGCGAATGGCCCGGCCGTCCGAGCGTGCCTCGTCGGACATGGCGCCGAGGAGCTCCTCGATGTGCAGCGGGATGCCGTCGGTGCGCTCGTAGACCGCGTTGACCACCTCCCGCGGCGCGGGCAGCCCCGTCGCCAGGATGAGCGTCGTCACCAGCGCGGTCTCGTCATAGGTCAGGGACGCCAGTCGCGCCTCCTCGCCCAGGCGCTGGCTCAGCAGTCGAGCGCGCCACTCACGATGGAGCGAGCCCACGGGAAACTCATCGACCCGGTAGGCGCCGATGAGGAGCACAGGCCGATCGCGGACCAGCCGTGCGAGCTCGCCGATCACCTCGAGGCTCAGCTCGTCCGCCCACTGGAGGTCCTCGAACGCGAGCACCGTGGGCTTGTCGAGGGACGAGGCGATGCGCTCGGCGACGTCACGGACCAGGAGCCGGCGCGACCCGAGGTGGTCGCCGCCTTGCCCGCCCTGCATGCGAAGGATCTCCTCACCGGTTGTCCCGAATGACGAGGGATCCGTGCCCATCGCCCTCGCGAGATCGAGGATCGACGCCAGGGGGACGAGGCGGTCGTGCGGGGCGAGGTCGCCCTTGGAGTAGGCGAAGCCGGCGGCGGTCGCCTTGTTGATGATCGCGTACAGGAAACGCGTCTTGCCGATCCCGGCCTCGCCCGCGAGCAGGAGCAGCTGACCACGACCCGCGGCGGCTTCGGCGATCCGTCGGTCGGCGAGGTGCAGCAGGTCGTCCCGACCGACCAGGAGCGGAGAGAGCAGGGGTCCGATGCGACTCATCCGGCGGAGTGTAGGCCTGCGGTACGCGGACGGCATCGGTCGATCGACCGATGGGCGGTGGCCGGCGGGCGACCACCGCGACCCCCGTCGGGTACTCTCGCGGCGTGCGCATCGGAATGATCGGGACGGGCCTGATGACGCTCTATCACCTGACCTCGATGGTCGGGCGAGACGACACCGTCATCGCCGCGATGTGTGAGCCCTCTGCCGCCGCCTACGAAGCCGCGGCCGCGAGGGTCGAGGCTGCTGGGGCGCCCCGTCCGCCGAATGAGCCGGACTGGCGCCGCTTCCTCGACGTCACCGCCCGCGAGCTGGACCTCGACGCAGTGATGATCGTGACGCCGCATGCCCTCCACTTCGAGCAGGCGTCGGCCGCCCTCGAAGCCGGGCTCGACGTGCTGCTCGAGAAGCCCATGGTGATGACCGCGCACGAGGCGGTGGAGCTGATTCGGGTGCGCGATCGGACCGGCCGTCTGCTGGTGGTCGGTTTCCAGGGGAGCCTCTCGCCGCAGGTTCGCGCCGCCGCCGCGATGATCCGGTCCGGCGACCTCGGCACGATCCTCAACGTCAACGCGCTCGTGTGGCAGGACTGGCAGGAGACGTCTCGCGGCACATGGCGCCAGAACCCGGCGCTGTCGGGTGGGGGCTTCATGTTCGACACTGGCGCCCACATGCTCAACACCGTCGCCGACCTTGCCGGCGAGGACGTCGTGCAGGTCGCGGCCTGGCTCGAGAACGACGAAGCCCAGGTCGACGTCCGGGGCGCGGTCATCGCGCGGCTGGCATCGGGGGCCCTGATCACGATGAACGGCTGCGGCCGCGCGATCCCATCGCTGGGCTCCGACATCCACGTGTTCTGTGAGCGGGGCACGTTGCGCACGGGGATCTGGGGCGAGCGACTCGAGCTCCAGCGGCACGGCTCGTCGGCGCTTCGGCCGGTCCGCTCCGTGCGACCCAAGACCCTGTGGCAGCAGTTCCTTGACGTGCGCAGCGGCCTCGAGCCGAACCCGAGCCCGCCCGAGGTCGGGCTGCGGATGGCGCTTCTCTGGGACGCGATCCGGGAGTCGTCCGGGCGCGGTGGCGCCATCGTGGTCCCCGGCGCCCGGGCTGGCGCCGTATGACGACCCGGGTGACGGTGTGGAACGAGTTCCGCCAGGAGCGCTCGGACGCGCCGGTCGGTGCGATCTACCCGGATGGCATGCACGAGGCGATCGCCGCGGGGCTGCGCGCCGTCGACGGCCTTGCGGTGCGGACGGCCACGCTCGACGAACCGGAGCACGGATTGACCGACCAGGTGCTCGCCGCCACCGACGTCCTGACCTGGTGGGGTCACGTCGCCCACGACGAGGTGAGCGACGAGGTCGTCGACCGGGTGCACGCGCGCGTCCTCGACGGGATGGGCCTGGTCGTCCTCCACTCCGGCCACTTCTCGCGCATCTTCAGGCGCCTCATGGGCACGACCTGCGACCTCAAGTGGCGCGAGGACGGCCGCCGGGAGCGCCTGTGGGTCGTCGACCCGTCGCACCCGATCGCGGCCGGACTGGGCGAGTCGATGGTGCTCGCCGAGGAGGAGATGTACGGCGAGCACTTCGACATCCCGGCCCCCGACGAGCTCGTCCTGGTCAGCTGGTTCGAGGGCGGGGAGGTGTTCCGAAGCGCCTGCACCTGGCGCCGCGGCCGGGGCCGGGTCGTGTACCTGCGCCCGGGCCACGAGACGCACCCGACCTACTTCGACCCCGGGATGCGGCGGCTGGTCGGCAACAGCGTCCGGTGGGCGGCCGGCGCCCACGGCGAGCGCCCGACCTACGGGCACACGCCGCCGGCGGAGCCGCCGGCGTAGGGGAGGGGCGATGCTCACCCGGGCCACCATCATCGAGGCGCCCAAAGCGCTGCTCCACGACCATCTCGACGGGGGCCTGCGGCCCGCGACGATTGTCGACCTCGCCGCCGAGTACGGATACGCGGACCTGCCGACCACCGACGTCGACGAGCTGGCCGCCTGGTTCCGGCGCGGCGCCGACCAGAAGTCCCTCGAGCTGTATCTCGAGACCTTCGCCCACACGTTCGGGGTCATGCAGGAGCGCGACGCGATCATCCGGGTCGCGTCCGAGTGTGCGCAGGACCTGGCCGCCGACGGCGTCGTGTACGCCGAGGTCAGGATGGCGCCCGAGCTGTGCACGGCCCACGGACTGACGCTCGACGAGGCGGTCGAGGCGATGCTCGACGGGTTCGCGCGCGGGTCCGCGCAGGCCGGGCTCGCCGGCCACCCGATCACGATGAAGCTGCTGGTCACGGCGATGCGCCAGGCGGGCCGCTCGCTCGAGGTGGCCGAGTGCGCCGTCCGCTGGCGCGATGCCGGGGTCGTCGGATTCGACATCGCGGGGCCCGAGGAAGGCTACCGGCCGACCCGCCACCTCGACGCGTTCGACCTCGTTCGCCGGGCGAACTT
>DATDJA010000291.1:0-4072 GCA_036520795.1 Candidatus Limnocylindrales bacterium | reverse complement strand
CGGCGCGGCGTCGCGGATCGCGTCGTTGGCGCGCGCGAACGCGTCCGCGCGCTCCGCCGGGTCGGCGGTTCCCGCCGCATCGCCCAGCGCCGCCGCGGCCTTCGGCGTGCGCGTCGCGGGTGTGGACTTGAGTCCCTTGCGGAACAGCGGCTCCAGGAACGCCTCCGGGTCGGCGATGGTCGAGCCCACGCCACCGAGGTACAGGCCGTCGAGCTCGCCCGTCGCGAGGTCGGCGAGGTAGTCCTCGACTGGCATCGTGTCGATCTCCGTGTGCACGCCCACGTTCTCCTCCAGCTGCGCCTGGACCGCCGAAGCAAGCCCTGCCGGGTCGGGGAGTCCCGGAACCGGCTGGTCCGGAACGTGGAGCGGGTACGTCTCCTTGAGGTCGAAGTCCGCGGCGGCCAGCGCCGCGGACGAGGCCGGGGCGTTGAACCCGTACCAGGCGGCGCCGCCGCAGCCGCCCTCGACCTCGCACGGCGTGATGTGGGTCGCGATTGTCGATCCTGCCGCGCTGACCTCGGCGGCGAGTGCGTCCCGATCGAGGCTCCCGGCCAGCGCACGTCGGACGGCGGCCTTGCCGAAGCTGCGGCCCGTCCCGAAGGCGAGGTACGCCGTCGAGAGGCCGTCGCGGGGCGTGACGGCGAGCTCGGGGAGCGTGGCGATGCGGTCGAGGTCGAGCGGACCAGGGGCGTCGATGCCGTCGACGGTGGCGGACTGCAACCCGATGGTGCGCTGCGTCGGGTCGGCGGCCCAGCGCAGGACCAGCGTCGGGACCTCGGCGGCCGGTGACGTGTCGGGATCGGCGCGGACGAGGCGGACGTTCTCGCCCGGCGTCCAGGCGTCGATCCGGTAGGGACCGGTGCCGGCCAGCGACCGGACGCTGTTCGGGTTCGTGGCGATCCGGTCGATGGCGGCCGCGTCCAGGACGCCGAGCGCCGGATGGGCGACGCGGGCGGGGAAGGCACCGTCGGGGCTGCACAGCGTGAACCGGACCGTGCGGGCCTCCAGTGCCTCGATCCGGCCCATGGCGCCGGTATAGCCGTCCGTGCCGCAGGCGGTACCGTCGGTGGGCCAGGAGACGGACCGGAAGGGCTCGCCGCTCGCTGCCGGAGCCGACGCGGACGCGTCCGGCGTCCGGCTGGGTCCCGACGGCGGGGCCGTCACGACCGGTCCGGCGTCGCACGCCGCCGCGCTGAGCGCCAACGAGAGGCCGAGGACGACGGCTCTGCAGGTGCCGCCGCGCATCACCCGGCGTTCGCGGTCGGCGAGCCCCCGGACCCCGGGCTCGCCGGTTCGGTGACCGGGCCCAGGCCGTCCGAGCCGGCGCCCCAGTCGGCGGGCAGCTCCGCGATCGCGGCCTCGCCCAGCGCGCCGGCGCCCCGGAAGTGGCAGGCGACGAGGTGGCTGCCCGGCGGGGGTGCGGCCTCGAGCAGGACCGGCTCCTCCTCCGCGCAGCGCATCGGGCCGCCCAACCCGGCGCGCAGCTGGCAGCGCGGGTTGAACCGGCAGCCCGACGGGGGCCGGACGGGGCTGGGGATGTCTCCCTTGAGGATGACCCGCTTGCGGCGCTGCTCCGGATCCGGCACCGGGATCGCCGAGAGCAGGGCCTGGGTGTACGGATGGAGCGGGCTGCTGAACATCGAGACCCGGTCGGTGACCTCCGCGATCTTGCCCACGTACATGACCGCCACCCGGTCGCAGATGTGCTCCACCACGCCCATGTTGTGGGCGACGAACAGGTAGGTCAGGTCGAGCTCGCGCTGGAGCGTCTTGAGCAGGTTGAGAACCTGGGCCTGGATCGACACGTCGAGCGCCGACACCGGCTCGTCGCACACGACCAGGTCCGGTTCCACGACCAGGGCGCGCGCGATCCCGATCCGCTGGCGCTGGCCGCCCGAGAACTCGTGCGGGTAGCGCCGGGCGTGGTAGGGCATGAGCCCGACGAGGTCCATCATCCGGCTGACCTTCGCGGCGCGCTCGGCCGGCGTCCCGATCGAATGGATGCGCAGCCCCTCGCCGATGCTCTCGCCGATCGGCGTCCGCGGGTCGAGCGACGCGTACGGGTCCTGGAAGATGATCTGCATCCGGCGGCGGTAGGGCTTGAGCTTGCTGCCCTTGATCGTCGTGATGTCGGTGCCATCGAACTTGATCGTGCCCGACGTCGGCTCGATCAGCCGCAGCAGCAGCCGCCCGACCGTGGTCTTGCCCGAGCCCGACTCGCCCACGAGCCCCAGCGTCTCGCCGCGGCGGACCTCGAAGCTCACCCCGGACACGGCCTGGACGACGGCAACCTCCCGGTTGAGGAACCCGCCCCGGATCGGGAAGTGCTTGACGAGGTCACGGACCTCGACGAGCGGCGCCTCGTCATCCGCCCTCACGCGGCGCGCAGCCGGCACGGAGCCCGTGTCGACGACCGTCACGAGGCGCCCGCCTCGGCCGCCGCGGCGTCCGCCGTATCCGCGACGAGCCCGGGGATCACGTCGCTCGTGCCCTGGGCGGCGAGGACGGGCTCGGCCTTCTCGGCACCCGTCGCGTCGTGGTACAGCCAGCAGCGGACGTCGTGCCCCGTGCCGTAGGCGAGCAGCTCGGGATGCACCTCGGTCGACAGCGCGACGTCCTGCTCGATCCGGGCCTGGCAGCGGGGTGCGAACCGGCAGGCCGGCGGGAGGTCGATGAGGTTGGGCACGTTGCCCGGGATGACCGACAGCTCGTCCTGCACCTTGCCCACGACCGGGATGCTCGCGATCAGGCCGCGCGTGTACGGGTGCAGCGGCTTGCGGAACAGGGTCACCGTGTCGGTCTGTTCGACGATCTCGCCCGCGTACATCACGGCGACCCGGTCGCACATCTCGGCGACCACGCCGAGGTCGTGGGTGATCAGGATGATCGCGGTGCCCGTCTCCTCGCGGAGGGCGCGCATCAGGTCGAGGATCTGCGCCTGGATCGTCACGTCGAGCGCGGTCGTCGGCTCGTCCGCGATCAGCAGCTCGGGCTCGCACGCGAGCGCCATCGCGATCATCACGCGTTGGGCCATGCCGCCCGACATCTCGTGGGGATAGGCCTTCGAACGCCGCTCCGGGTCCGGGATGCCGACCATCTTGAGGAGCTCGATCGAGCGGCTCTGGGCGGCCTTCTTGCCCATGTTCCGGTGGAGCACGAGCACCTCGGAGATCTGGGCGCCCACCTCCCACACGGGGTTCAGTGACGACTGCGGCTGCTGGAAGATCATGCTGATCCGGTTGCCGCGGATCTTGCGCATCCGGTCAGGGCTGTACGTCAGCAGGTCCTCGCCGTCGAACAGGATCTGCCCGCCCTCGATCCGTCCGGGCGGCCCGACCAGCTGCATGATCGAGAGGCTGGTCACGCTCTTGCCGCAGCCCGACTCGCCGACGAGGCCCATGATCTCGCCGCGGTTGACGTGGAAGTCGATGCCGTCGACGGCCCGGACGACGCCGTCCCGGGTGTGGAACGACGTCTGGAGGCCGCGCACGTCCAGCAGGAGGTCGCCCCTCGTGCCCCGCTTGGCCCGGAGCGCGGCGGCGGGCGCGATCTCCTCGATGACGGTCTCGTCGAGCCTGGTCCCGAGGGCCTGGATCTCGCCGCTCCCGGTGTCGTCGCTCACCGCGTCACCGGTTGAGCCGCGGGTCGAGGGCGTCACGCAGGCCGTCGCCGAGCAGGTTGAAGGCGAGGACCGTGAGCGTGATCGCGATGCCCGGGACGAGGATCACGTGCGGCGCGTTGAACAGCTGGTTGCGCTCGAGCGAGATCATCGAGCCCCACTCCGCCGCGCCGATCCCGACTACGCCGATGAACGCGAGGGCCGCGATCTCGAGCACCGCGCCGCCGATCCCGAGCGTCCCCTGGACGATCAGCGGCGTGATGGCGTTGGGCATGATCCGGCGGCGGAGGATGCCGAACCCTGACTCGCCGAGGGCGCGCGATGCCGTGACGTAATCGGCCTCGCGCGCGGCCAGGACCGACGAGCGCACGAGGCGCGCGTAGACGGGGATCGTGACGATGCTGATCGCCAGCAGGGCGTTGAGGTAGCTCTGCCCGAGGGCGGTGACGATGG
>DATDJA010000290.1:0-6241 GCA_036520795.1 Candidatus Limnocylindrales bacterium | reverse complement strand
GACCTCGAGGCGTTCCTGACCGGGCGGCGGGGGAGCGGCGTGCGCCTGCGCACGCCCCAGCGCGGGGAGAAGCGGGCCCGCATGGAGCTCGCGACGCGCAACGCCGACGAGGCGCTGGCGCGCGAGGCGGCCCGCTGGCTCGCCGACGAGGGACGGACCCTGGGTGCCCTGGAGGAGCTGGCGACCGCGCTCGGCCTCGTCGGCCCGCCGATGCGGATCGAGTGCTACGACATCTCGAACTTCCAGGGCCGCGAGTCCGTGGGCAGCATGGTCGTGTTCGAGGAAGGGCGGCCGAGGACCGGCGAGTACCGCCGCTTCCGGATCAGGACGGTCGAGGGCGCCAACGACGTCGCCAGCCACCAGGAGGTTCTTCGCCGGCGCTTCCGCCGCTCGACGACGGGCGAGGAGGGCCACGAGGAGGAGCTGCGCTGGGCGATGCCGGACCTCGTCATCGTCGACGGCGGGCGCTCCCAGGTGAACGCCGCCAAGGCGGTGCTCGACGAGCTGGGGCTGCACGACCTGCCGCTGGTCGGGCTCGCGAAGGAGCGCGAGGAGCTGGTGCTGCCGGACCGGCCCGATCCCGTGCTGCTGCCGGTGACCTCGCAGGCCCTCTACCTCGTGCAGCGTCTGCGCGACGAGGCCCATCGGTTCGCGATCACCTACCACCGCAACCTGCGCGCGAAGCGCGCGACCCGGTCGGCGTTCGACGACCTGCCGGGCGTCGGGCCCAAGCGCCGCCGGGAGCTGCTCAAGGTGTTCGGATCGGCGAAGCGGGTGCGCGAGGCGCCGGTCGAGCAGATCGCCGCGGTCCCCGGCATCAGCCGCGCCCTGGCCGAGAAGATCAAGGCCCACCTCGAGGCCTGACCGCGAACGCCCGGCGACGCAGAACTGCGGCGGCCTGTATCATCCCGCCCCGATGCGACGCGCCGGCCCGATCCTGATCATCGTTATCGGTGTGCTCGCGATCCTGGTGGACTTCGTCAGAGTCCCCATCCCGTCGATGGGCGGCCAGGACGCGGGCACGACCCACTTTCTCGAGACGAAGCTCGGCCTTGACCTGCAGGGCGGCCTGCGGATCGAGTATCAGGTGCTGCCGGCCGAGGGCAAGACGCCCACGCGCGAGGATCTCGCCATCCTGCGCCAGATCATCATCAACCGCGTCGACAAGTCGGGCGTCGCCGAGCCCCAGGTGGTCGTCCAGGGCAACGACCGGATCGTCGTCGAGATGCCGGGCATCCAGAACGCCGACCAGATCCGCAACCTCGTCGGGACCACCGGCCGCCTCGACTTCGTGCCCCTCGGGCAGCTCACGCAGGGACCCCCGCAGGGGACGGAGCTGCCCGCGGCGACGATCGGGACCAACTGCCAGGAGTTTGCCGACGCCAGCAAGCCGATCGAGAACTGCGTGCTGTTCTCGGGCGACCAGGTCGCCGCCGCGTCGATCGGCGCCAACCAGGCGGGTCAGCGAACGGTCGACTTCACGCTCAACAGCGCCGGCAAGGACCTGTTCGCGAAGTACACCCAGGAGCACACCGGCGACATCTTTGCGATCGTCCTCGACGGGAAGGTCATCAGCGCCCCCCAGATCAACGAGCCGATCCCGGGCGGCCAGGTCCAGATCAGCCAGAACAGCAGCATCGGCGGCTACCCGCTGGCCGAGGCGCAGAACCTGGTCACGATCCTGCAGTTCGGCCAGCTGCCGTTCCCGATCGCGGAGCTGGCCAACACGACCGTCAGCCCGACGCTCGGTGAGGCGTTCCTGCACCAGAGCCTGATCGCCGGCCTGATCGCCATCCTGATGGTGATCTTCTTCATGGTCGTGCACTACCGGCTGCCCGGCGTCGTCGCCAGCGGCGCGCTCATCTACTACGCGCTGGTCGTCTACGCCCTGTTCCGCCTGATCCCGGTCACGATGACCCTCGCCGGCGTGGCGGGCTTCGTGCTCTCGGTCGGCATGGCGGTCGACGCCAACATCCTGATCTTCGAGCGCACCAAGGAGGAGCTGCGGGTCGGCAAGAGCCTGCCGGCGGCGATCGAGGCGGGCTTCAACCGGGCCTGGAACTCGATCCTCGACTCCAACGTGTCGAGCCTGATCACGGCGACGATCCTGTTCGTGCTGGGCTCGTCGGTGATCCGCGGCTTCGGCCTCGTCCTGATCGTCGGCGTGCTGGTCTCGATGTTCACGGCGATCACCGTCACCCGCACGGTCCTGCGGATCGTGGTCGCGCAGCCGTGGGCGCGCAAGGCGAGCCTGTATGGCGTGACCGAGGAGGAGTTCCTGGCCCGCCCGACGAGCACCCGCAGCCGCGAGGCGCGCGCGCGTGTTTGACGTCGTCGGGAAGCGGCGCTGGTTCTTCGCGTTCTCGCTCGCCATCACCATCCCGGGCCTGATCTTCCTCGTCATGGGGTTCGTGAACCCCAAGGTCGGCCTGCAGTTCGCGATCGACTTCACCGGCGGCACGGTGTGGACCATCCGGTTCGAGGACCCCAACGTCAGCCCGCAGCAGGTCAAGGACGTCCTCGAGGGCCAGGGGATCGAGGCCAACGTCACCGAGACCGGCACGGGCTTCATGGAGATCCGAACCAAGGAAGCCGCGCTCGCCGCGCCGCCCGCGCCGGCGCCGACCCTCTCGCCGGCACCGTCGGGCTCGCCCGCGGTCTCGCCGTCGCCGGGCGCGTCGTCGTCCGCGGTCCCATCAGCGTCCGCGGGCGCGTCACCCTCGGCCTCGGCCGCAGCATCCGCCTCGGCGAGCCCGTCGCCGTCGAGCTCGGCGGCCGCCTCCCCAGGGGCGAGTCCGTCCGCGAGCCCGGGCGCGATCATCGGACCCGGCGGCGCCCTGCCGACCCAGGGCAGGCTCGGTGAGATCCGGTTCGCCCTCGAGGATGCCCTGGGCACGATCGCCGAGCAGCAGTCCCTCTCGACGGTCGGCGCTGTGGTATCGAGCGACCTGATCCTCCAGGCCTTGCTCCTGATCCTGTTCGGCTCGATCGGGATCCTGATCTGGATCACGATCCGCTTCAACGACTTCCGGATGGGCGCGACCGCCCTGGTCGCGATGCTCCACGATGTGCTCGTGGTGGTCGGGGCGTTCGCGATCCTCGGCACGTTCGCCGGCCTGCAGATCGACAGCCTGTTCGTGACCGCGATGCTGACCGTGATCGGGTTCTCGGTCCACGACACGATCGTGGTGTTCGACCGGGTCCGCGAGAACAAGGCGCGGCACGTCGGCGAGTCGTTCGATCGCATCGTCAATCACTCGATCCTCCAGACGCTGGGTCGATCGATCACCACCAGCCTGACCGTGGTGATCACCCTGCTGACGCTGCTGCTGTTCGCGGGCGACGCGATCGGGACATTCGTCCTCGCGCTGCTGCTCGGGATCGTGTCCGGGACCTATTCCTCGATCTTCAACGCCGCCCCGCTGCTCGTCGTGTGGCACAACCGCGACGACAAGCGGCGCCAATCCGAGCTCGCGGCTCGCCCAAGCCGCCGACCCGCCACGTGACGACGGGACCCGGCCGAGGCTGGGACCCGACTCTCCCGTCCGCGTTCCTGACGGACCCGAGCTCCGGCACCGCCTCGCCGTCCCGTCGAGTCCGGGGTAAGCCGGACGTGGCATCCTCCAGACGATGATCGACGCGCGTCACCGCTGGGTGTTTCCGGAGCCGCTGCACCTCGACCCGGCGTTGCGCTCGGCGGCCCGGGCGCTCGGCCTCGGGACGTTTGCGGCCACCGTCCTGGCGCGGCGGGGGATCGCCGACGCCGACGCCATGGCCCGCTTCCTCGGGCCGGCCGACGACGGCCTCAACGACCCCCGGCTGCTCCCGGATGCTGGCGTCGTGATCACGCGGGTCGCCCGCGCGATCGAGCAGCAGGAACGCGTGATGGTGTTCGGCGACTTCGACGCGGACGGCCTGACCGGGCTGGCCCAGCTGGTGCTGACCTTCCGGCGGCTCGGCCTCGAGACGCTGCCGTACGTCCCGTCCCGCCTCGAGGAGGGCCACGGCCTCTCGCTGGCGGCCGTCGAGGCAGCGGCACGCGGTGGCGTCGCCCTGATCGTGACCGTCGACACCGGATCGACCAGCGTCGCGGAGATCGCGGACGCGGCGGCGCGCGGGATCGACGTCATCGTCACCGACCACCACCACCTGCCAGAGGTGCTCCCGGCCGCGGTCGCCATCGTCAATCCGCAGCGGGCGGACTCGGCCTACCCGGACGCCCGCCTGTCCGGCTCGGGCGTCGCGTTCACCGTCGCGCGCCTGCTGCTGGGCGAGCTGGCGGGCGCCGAGGCGGAGGCGCGGGAGCTCGCCGACCTCGCGACCATCGGGACCGTGTCCGACGTGTCGCCGATCCTGGGCGAGAACCGCTCGATCGCGCGCCTCGGGCTCGAGCTCATGCGCACGGCGCCGCGCCCGGGGATCGCCGCGCTGCTCGAGCGCGCCGGTACGCGGGCTGCCGTCGTCGACCTCGAGACCGTCGGCTTCGTCATCGCGCCGCGGCTCAACGCCGCCGGCCGGGTGGGGGAGGCGCTCGACGCGGCGCGCCTCCTGCTCGCGGCGTCGGCCGAGGAGGCCGCCACGCTCGCCGTGGTGCTCGAGGAGGCCAACGTCACTCGCCGCGACCTGATGCGCACCGCCATCGCCGAGGCGCGCGCGGCGTTCGGGCTGCCGGATCCGGGGCAGGCGCCTGGCCAGCAGGCATGGCTCGACGCGCCGGAACCATCCGAGTCCGCGATCCGGGTCGCCGGTGGCCCGGAGGCGGCGGCGATGCTCCTGACTGGACCGTGGCCGGTCGGCATCCTCGGTCTCGTCGCCGGCCGCCTGGCCGACGAGGCGAACCGCCCCGCCGTGGTAGGCACGGTGATCGCGACGCCCGACGGCGACGTCGTCCGCGCCTCGTGTCGCAGCGACGGACGCCTCAGCCTCGCCGTCATCCTCGACGCGTGCGGCGACCTGCTCCTGCGCCACGGCGGTCACGCCGCGGCCGCCGGCTTCGAGCTGCCGGCGGAGCGCTGGGACGCGTTCACCGCGCGCTTCCTCGCGGAGGCCGCGTCCGCGGCTCCGGAGGATCCCCGGAAGCCGCTCAACGTGGACCTGGCGCTCCCCGCCTCGTTCGTGGACTACGGCCTGTACCGCGACCTTGCGCGCCTGGCGCCGTGCGGAACCGGCAACCCGGAGCCGCTCGTCGCCGTCCTCGGCCTGACGGTCCAGCGCGTCCGGGCCGCCAACGGCGGCCACACCCAGCTCGTGCTGCGTCGCGAGCGGGACGTCCTCGACGGAATCGCCTTCGGTCGCCCCGATCTCGCCGAGGCCATCGTGGAGGGCGATCGTGTCGACGTCGTCGCCCGCCTGGCCAGCCGCACGTTCGGCGGGCTCGAGACCCTCCAGCTCGAGGTCCGCGACGTCTCGACGTCCGGCGCCCACCCGCGCGCAGCCGAGGTCCTCGCCCGCGCGGCGGGGAACGCGGACGCAACCGCGGTCCCCGTTGAGATCCCCGTGTCGGTCGGCAGAGGAGCCGCATGACGAAGACCCCCCGCGACCCCGTCCGCCCCGCGCCGGCCAAGCGGCCAGCCAGGGACCCGTATGGCCTGCTGCCGAGCGGTGTCCCGATCGCGGCGGTCGTCTCGATCCTCGGCCTGCTGGTGATCGGCTTCGTCACCCTCGGGCTGACCCAGGGCCAGCTGCCCACGCCCGGCGGTGCAGACCCCGGCGGGGCGCAGGCCAGTGACGAGATCCCCGCGCGCACGCCGACCCCGTCGAACATCGTCATCGTCCCGACCCCGGAGCCCGGCATCGAGGTGGCGGGCACGCTGGTGTACGCGAAGGACGGCAACATCTGGGTCCAAACAGGCGATACGGCTACCCAGCTGACCGCGCCGGGCAAGGATGTCGAGGACTCGATGCCGTCCTTCTCCGAGGATGGCAAGTCCGTGTACTTCGTCCGATCGCGCCGGGCGGACGGCAAGTGGAGCATCGACGGCGAGGTCAAGGACTACCGACTCAACGTGCCCGCGCTGATGCGCGTCAACGTCGCCGACGGCAACACGGAGCGGCTGCTCGACGGGCTCGTCGACCCGCCCGGGCCGTTCAAGTGGAACGGGTTCATCCGTGAGCCCGTCCTCTCGCCTGACGGCCGCTACGTTGCGATGGCGACCGACCTGCCCGATCCCACGACGAGCGACGTCACCCTCAAGCTGTTCGACCTCAAGAACGACAGGATCCGGGACCTCAAGCTGCAACA
>DATDJA010000289.1:0-2197 GCA_036520795.1 Candidatus Limnocylindrales bacterium | reverse complement strand
GGTCGTCCGGAACGTCGACTTCGCGCTCACGCCGGGGGAGCGGGTGGCCCTGATCGGCACCAACGGGTCGGGCAAATCGACGCTCGCCAAGCTGCTGGTCGGGTTGCTGCGCCCGGGGCACGGGGAGGTGCGCCTGGGCGGGGACGCGCCGTCGGACCTCGCGCCCGCCGAGCTCGCCCGCCGCGCGGCCTACGTGTTCCAGGATCCCGAGCAGCAGTTCGCTCGGCTCCGCGTGGACGAGGAGGTGATGCTCGGGCTGGACGAGCCGGGTCGCCGCCGCGCCGAGAGCCTCATGGAGCACATCGGCATGCCCCTCGGGCTGTTCGGGCCGCGAAGCCCGTACACGCTGTCGGGCGGCGAGCAGCGGCGGTTGTCTCTCGCGACGGCGCTCGTGCGCAACCCGTCGGTCATCGTCCTCGACGAGCCGACGTTCGGTCAGGATCGCCAGGGTCACGATGCGCTGCTCGAGATCCTCTCGGCGCACGCCGATGCCGGGACGGCCATCCTCGCCGCGACCCACGACGAGCGGTTCATCGAGGCGTTCGCACACCGGATCGTCCGGATCGAGCACGGGCGCATCGTCCACGTCGAGACGGCCGAGGGCGGGCTCACGACCGCCGAGATCGTCGCGTGACCGCGATCGTCGACCGCCTCGAGCCGTCGGAGCGGCAGCTCGCGAGCGTCCTCGGGCGCACCAGCCCGCTGGTCAAGCTCGCGATCGCCCTCGTGTGGCTGGTCGGCCTCGCGTTCACCCTCAAGCTCCTGCCGCCCGTGTTCATCACGCTCGCCGTGCTCGCGGCCGGCCACTACCTCGGCGGCATCCCGGGCGAGAAGCTGGCCACCGGTGTCGGGCCGCTATGGATCGCGGCCCTCGGGATCGGGCTGTTCAACGCGCTGTTCTCGGGTTCGAACACGGACCCGACGCTGCCGGTGGCGTTCACCTTCGGCCCGTTCCACGTCACCTGGGCCGCCTTGGCCGCCGGCGCAGGTCTCGCCGCGCGGGTCATCGCGATCGCGTCGGTCGGCGTCGTGTTCGCCCAGACCACGGACTCGACGCGCCTCGTCGACGCCCTGGTCCAGCAGGCACGGACTCCGGAGCGGTTCGCCTACGGCGCGCTGGCCGCCTACCAGGCGATCCCGCGACTGGCCGAGCAGCTGACGACGCTGCGCCAGGCGCGCCGGATCCGGGGGCTGCGCTGGTCGTGGCACCCGCGGCTGCTCGTGGGGCTGCTGGTGCTGGCGATCCGCCATGGGGACCGGCTGGCCCTCGCGATGGACGCGCGGGCGTTCGGGTCGGGGCCACGGTCGCGCTACCGCGTGGTGCGCTGGACCAGGCTCGATCCGGCGGTCGCGGTGGGCGCCGTCGTGGTGCTGGCGATCGCGCTTCGCCTCGGCTGAGCACGCGGACGCGTTGCGGCGGGCGCGTCGCGGCGGTCCGCCGGGCGGCCCACCCAGCGCATCGCGCGTCGTTTCGTCCGCCGGGCGGGTGACGCGTCGCGTGGAGCCTCGGCGACGCGCTGATTGGTTCGCTGCGCGAACGATCCCGCGCATCATGCGACCAGTCGGCCGCCAGGCGAACCATCCTCGCAACACACCGGGCCCGGGCAACGCCCGCCGTGCCATCATCGCCGGGCGGCGATTCCACGAACGAGGTGGCAACGGTGGCCGACGGCCGGACGATCGTGTTCTTTCCCGAGGGTGCCTACGGCCCGACCAACAACTGCGTCGGCATCGGGGACGTCCTGCGGCGTCGTGGCCACCGGGTCGTATTCATCGTGGAAGAGTCGTTCGCCGGCAACCTCGAGGCCAAGGGCTTCGAGGAGCGCCTGATGCGCCTCGGCCCGCCGCCCGCCGAGCCCGAGGTCCCGGGCCAGTTCTGGATCGACTTCATCCGCGAGACCGCGCCCGTGTTCCGCAAGTCGACCCTTGAGCAGATCGCCGAGTTCATGCAGCCGACGTGGCAGGCGCTCATCGACGGCTCGGAGTTCGTGAACCCACGCCTCGAGCAGATCATCGGCGAACTCGAGCCCGACGTGATCGTCCAGGACAACGTCGTCTCGTTCGCGGCCGTGATCGCGAGCGGCCGGCCGTGGGTCCGGATCGTGTCCTGCAATCCGGCTGAGATCCGCGACCAGATCGTGGCGCCGTTCTCATCGGGCTATGCGGCGGCCGACCCCAGCCGCTGGGCGATCTTCCG
>DATDJA010000288.1:0-11041 GCA_036520795.1 Candidatus Limnocylindrales bacterium | reverse complement strand
CGCTCGCATGCCTCCGCCAGGCCGCGGGCGCGCGCCAGGATCTCCGGCGGCGCCGGCGAGTAGTTGAACGCCGCGCCCGGCCGGGGGTCGGCCAGCACGCCGCTGTTCATGACGCCACCGACGACGACGGCGACGCCACGGTCGACGCAGGCGGGGAGCAGCTCGCCCAGCGCGTCCTGGTCGAGCAGCGTGTAGCGCCCGGCGAGCAGGATCGCGTCGATGTCGGTCTCCCGCACGAACCGTGCGAGCATCGGCGACTGGTTCATGCCCACCCCGATGGCGCCGACGACCCCCGCCTCCCGGAGCCTGTGGAGCTCGGGGTAGGCACCGGCGACGGCCGCCTGCCAGTGATCGTCCGGGTCGTGGATCCAGGCGATGTCGATCCGCTCGAGGCCGAGCCGCTCGATGCTCTCGGCGATCGACCGGCGCACACCGTCGGCGCTGTAGTCGAAGACGACGTGACGACCGGCCGTCCCGGTGTAGAACGCGTCGTCCCGCCCGTCGAGCGCCTGGTGATCGACGTCCATGCCGGGTTCCAGCCGCTCCGTCGGGAGGACGAGCCGGCCGACCTTGGTCGAGAGGACATACTCGTCGCGCGGCTGGCCCGCCAGGGCCGCCCCCATCCGCCGTTCCGCCGAGCCGTAGCCGTACAGCGGCGCCACGTCGAAGGCGCGGATGCCGAGGTCCCAGGCGTGCCGGACGAGCGTGATCGCGTCCGCGTCCGCGACCGGCCGGTACAGGCCGCCGATGGAGGCGCCCCCCAGGCCCAGCCGCGTCACCCGCAACCCGGATCGACCAAGCGGGATCCGTTCGAAGGGCTCGTACGGCACTGGACACCTCGCGGCGGCGCGGCGGCCGATCCGTCCCCGTCAGCCGGTTGACGGCGTTCGGAGGGCTGGCGTATCGTTCAATCAGTCGGCCACGGGACAGTATACTGAACAGGAGCGACGGTTGCGGTTGATCTCGGTCCGGGCGGGGTCCGGGTCGACCCTCGGCGTCCAGGCCGGCGAACGCTGGCTGCCTGCCGGCGAACTCGTCCCGGGCGGTCCGCGAACCATAGCGGAGCTGATCGGGGGCGGTCTCGAGGCGGTTGCAGCCCTGCGGCCCGCGGTGGACGTGGACAGGATCCTCCAGGACGGTCGATCGGTCGCCGAATCCGAGCTCCTGGCCCCGGTTCCGCGTCCCGGCAAGGTCGTCGCGATCGGCCGCAACTACCGCGACCACACCGCGGAAGAGGGCGTCGACGCCCCACCGGCGCCGCTGATCTTCGCCAAGTGGCCGAGCTCCGTGGTCGGTCCGGACGCGGACGTCCGCTGGGACCCGGCTCTGACGCAGCAGGTCGATTACGAGGCCGAGCTCGCCGTCGTCATCGGGCGCACGGCGCGGCGCGTCGCCGAGGCCGACGCGCTCGATCACGTCCTCGGCTACACCTGCCTCAACGACGTCTCGGCGCGCGACCTCCAGTTCGGTGATGGCCAATGGACGCGCGGCAAGTCGCTCGACACCTTCTGCCCGATGGGTCCGGCGTTGGTGACGGCGGACGAGATCCCGAACCCGCAGGCCCTCGCGATCGAGTGCCTCCTCAACGGGCGCGTGATGCAGCGCGCGAACACGGCGGACATGTACTTCGGGGTCGCGGCGATCATCAGCCACTGCTCGTGGGCGTTCACCCTCGAGCCCGGCGACGTCATCGCAACCGGGACGCCGGGCGGGGTCGGGATCTTCCGGGATCCGCCGGTGCTGCTCGCCGACGGCGACGTGGTCACCGTGGTGATCGAGGGCATCGGGCGGTTGCAGAACACCTGCCGGCTGGAGCGGGTCGCCGTGGGCTCGACGGCGGGCGCGGCCTCGTGAGCGGCGAGCGGTTCCTCGTCACGGGGGCGATGGGCTGCATCGGGGCCTGGACGGTGCGGACGCTCGTCCGCCAGGGAGCGGCCGTGACGGCGTTCGACCTCGGGCAGAGCGCGCGCCGGCTCGAGCAGATCGTGACCCCGGACGAGCTGGCGGCGGTCGAGATCGTGCGCGGCGACATCACCGACCTCGACGCCCTCACCACCACGCTCGAGGCGCGCGACATCACCCACGTGATCCACCTCGCCGCGCTCCAGGTGCCCTTCTGCAGGGCCGACCCTCCGCGTGGCGCGCTGGTCAACGTCATCGGCACCGTGAACGTGTTCGAGGCCGTGAAGCGGCGCGGTCCGCAGATGGCGCCGGTCGTCTATACGAGCTCGATCGGCATGTACGCGGCTGACGACGTGGACCCGGGCACGGGACGCCTGGCGACCGACGCGAGGGCGCATCCGCACAACCACTACGGGGTGTACAAGCTCGCGAACGAGGGCAACGCCCGCGTCTACTGGCTCGAGGACGGCATCCCCAGCGTCGGCCTGCGCCCGATGATCGTGTACGGCGTCGGCCGCGACCAGGGGATGACGAGCGGCCCGACGAAGGCGATCGTCGCCGCGGTCCTCGGGCGCCGCTACACGGTCAGCTTCAGCAACACGACGCTGTTCCAGTACGCGGAGGACGCCGCGCACATGTTGATCGCCGCCAGCCGCAGCGGAGCGTCGGGCGCGAGCGTGTTCAACATGCCCGGGACGATGGTTGGCGCTGCCGACCTCGTCGCCGCCATCGAGGCGGCCGTCCCCGACGCACGGGGCCTGATCGACGCCGAGCCCGTGAGCCTCCCGTTCCCTGGCGAGATCGATCACGACGGGATCGAGACCCTGGGCGAGCTTCCGTTGACTCCATTCGAGACCGGCGTCAGCGAGAGCGTCGCGATCTACCGGGCGCTGGCGGCGTCCGGGCGCCTGGACGCGGACCTGCACGGCCTCGAGGCGGTCGCCGCGACGTAGCAGCCTCCCCGCCCGGGCTCAGGCTCCTCCGGGCCCGGGCGGGAGGGGCGGCCTCGCTAGGGCGCCGCGCTGGGCGAGCCGGCGGGCGAGCCGCCTGGCGCGGGGCTGGCCGCGGCGACGGCCTCGATCAGCGCGCCCAGCTGGTCCACGGGCGGGATGCCCGGCTGGAGCAGTTGGCCGTTGAGCGCCAGCGTCGGGGTGCTGTTGATCCCGCGCGTTCCGGCGTCCCCGGTCGTCTGGGCAACGGCGACGACCCGCGCCGAGTCCTCGAGGCAGGCCGGGAAGCCCGAGACGTCGACGCCGGCCGCCTGGGCGATGGCCGTGAGCCGCTCTGGAGCGAAGCCGCCGGAGTTCTCGCCCGCCTGGTTGGCGTAGACCCAGTGGGAGTAGTCCCAGTAGCGATTCTGGTCGCTCGCGCAGCTCGCGCCGACCGCCGCGATCTTCGATTCGTCGTCGGGCGTGCGATTGCCCAGGATCGCGATGTCGTGGTGGACGATGCGCAGGGTGCCCGGAAGCACGTACTTCGTCACGAGCTGGGGCTCCACCGTCAGCGAGTAGCGCGCGCACACCGGGCACTGGAAGTCCTCGTAGACCTCGAGCGTCACCGGCGCGTCCTTCGCGCCGATCGTGGCGCCGTCCACGAGCGCCACCGGGTACTCGATCGCCGGGTCGATGAACGTGTCGGTCGCCTTGTCGCCCAGCTGGCCAACCGCGAGGAACCCGATCAGCAGCACGCCGACGACCACGGCCCCGATCGTGAGGTACCGGCCCGACAGGAACGACGAACCGCCGCCGCTCGACCGGCCGCGGCGCTCGTCGCGCGCGGCATCGTAGCGGGCCCTGCGGTCCGCACGCCTGCGGTCGCGTCGCGAGACAGGAGGATCTTGCTGCTTGCCGCTCAGGGGACGCCTCACGCTCGTGACGGATGGGAACGCGGCGCCATTCTAGGTCGGGACCAGGAAACCAACCCCGAGCCACACGGCATGTTCTCGCCGTGGCAGACGTCACACACGGGGGACTTGCCCTCGGGGCCGGCCTAGTTGATACTGTGTCTCATATGACGCTTCAATCGGCCCATAGCCACGACCACGCGCTCGACGCCGCCCACGCCCACGCCCACGCCGACGTGTGGCTGAGCGACGTCACGGCCGGGTATGGCGAGCGGGTCGCGCTCGAGCACGTGTCGGTCGCCGTCGAGCCCGGGAGCCTGCTCGCCGTCGTTGGTCCGAACGGCGCCGGCAAGAGCACGCTGCTCAAGCTGATGGCCGGCCTGCTCACCCCGTGGTCTGGCCGGATCGAGATCCTCGGGGCGCCCGCCGGACGTGAGTCCCGTCGGGTCGCCTATGTCCCCCAGGCGGAGAACGTCGACTGGGCGTTCCCCGTCACGGTCGAAGACGTGGTGATGATGGGCCGCTTCCCGCGCCTCGGGCCGGTGCGCCGGCCGGGCCGCGATGATCGGCGCGCGGTCGTCGACGCGCTCGCCCAGGTCGGGATGGAGAAGCACCTGCGGACGCAGATCGGGCGGCTGTCCGGGGGCCAGCGAAGGCGCGTGTTCCTGGCCCGGGCGCTGGCGGCGGAGCCGGACCTGTTCCTGCTCGACGAGCCGGTGACGGGGATCGACGCGACCACCCAGGAGCTCCTGATGGACCTCCTCGAGGCCCAGGCCAAGCGCGGCAAGACGGTGGTCGCGACCACCCACGACCTCGCCTGCGCGGCGCAGCGGTTCCAGCAGGTGCTGGCCGTGAATCGCACGGTCGTGGCCTACGGGCCCTCGAACATCGTGCTCGACGCCGACGTCCTCGCCAGCGCCTACGGCGGCCACCTGCTCGTGCTCGAGGGCCGAACGGTCATCCTCGACGACGCGCATCACCACGACGACGCGGCACCCGGCGAGCGGCACTTCCACGAGCGGGACGGGAACCGCTGATGGACCTGATCCTCGAGCCGCTCACGCTCGGCTTCTTCGTCCGCGCGCTCGTCGCCTCGGCGATGGTCGGCCTCGTGTGCGCGGTGGTCGGAACGTACGTCGTGCTGCGCGGCATCGCGTTCATCGGGGACGCGATCGCCCACGCGTCGTTCCCGGGCGTCGTCGCCGCGTTCCTGCTCGCGGTCCCGTTCTACCTGGGCGCGGCGGTGGCCGCGGTCGGCACGGCGCTCGCGATCGGCTACGTGACCAAGCGGGCGGGCATCCGCCAGGACACGGCGATCGGGGTGCTGTTCGCAGGCACCTTCGCGCTCGGCGTGTTCATGTTCAGCGCCATCCAGGGCTACGTGGCGGACCTGTTCAGCTTCCTGTTCGGCAATGTCCTCGCCATCAGCCCGACCGACCTCGTGGCGCTGATGGCCCTCGGCCTCGGCGTGCTCATCGTGATCGCGCTGCTGTGGAAGGAGCTCCTGTACGCCACGTTCGACCCGCTCGGGGCGGCCGCGTCGGGGATTCCCGTCGACCGGCTGGAGTACCTGTTCCTCGCGCTGGTCGCGCTGACGATCGTCGTGAGCCTCCAGGCGGTGGGGATCATCCTCGTCGTCGCGATGCTGGTGACCCCGGCCGCGACCGCGCAGATGCTCACGGTCCGGTTCACGAGGCTGATGGCCGTGGCCGCGATCGTCGGCATCTCCAGCGCGGTGCTCGGGCTGTACCTCTCCTACTGGCTCGACGTCGCCAGCGGCGCCACGATCGTGCTCGTCCAGACCGGCCTGTTCCTGGTCGCGATGGTGTTCGGGCCGCGGGGCATGCTCGCCCGCCGGCGTGCCGTCGGCGTCGCGCTCGAGGCGATGGTGTGATCGCCGAGGAGTCGCTCATCGAGGCACTCGACCGGGCGGGCTATCGACTGACCGAGCCGCGGCGCACGGTCGCCGGCCTCGTCGCGGCCCGCGATGCGCACTTCACGGCCGCAGACCTCGTCGCGGACGCCCGGAAGCGTCACCTCCGGATCGGCAGGGCGACCGTCTTCCGTGCGCTCGACGTGTTCACGGACCTTGGCCTCGTCGAGCGCGTCGACCTGCCCGACGGCGATCACGCCTACGTCGGCTGCGACCCCGTCCACCACCATCACGCGATTTGCACCCGCTGCGGCCGCTCGCTCGACATCGAGGACCACGGGCTGTCCGAGGTCCTGGCCGAGGTTGGGGAGCGGCTCGCGTTCACCGTCACGTCCCATCGCCTCGAGCTGTACGGCCTGTGCGACGCATGCAGGGCCGCCCACCGAACCTGACCTTCGCAGTTCATCGGGAGCTTCGTCGTAACCAATTGTGAGACTCAGTCTCGATAAGAAGGGATCTGGCTCGATGTACGGATACGTTCAATGGCTGGGTCGCCGCGCCATGCTCGCCCTGGCCGCGTCGGCATTGATCTCGGCGTGCGGGAGCCCTGCCAGCTCTGGCGCGACGAGGTTCCCAACGGGAACCGTTGTCCCGGTCGTCGCGACCACCACCGTGTTCGCCGACCTCGTCCAGCAGGTCGGCGGCTCGCGCGTTGACGTGCGGAGCCTGGTCCCGAAAGGCGGCGAGGTGCATACCTTTGATCCAACGCCCTCGGACGTGCAGAAGATCACTGAAGCCAAGGTCATCGTGCGCAACGGCCTTGGACTCGACGACTGGCTGACCGCCCTGGCCGAGGACGCAGGTACGAGCGCGCCGATCGTCACCCTCGGGGAGGGTCTCGATGGAGTGACGTACCTCGAGGGCGAGGGCGGCGCCGGCTCGGTCAACCCCCATCTCTGGCTCGATGTGGCGTACGCGTCGAAGTACGTCGATCGCATCCAGGCGGCGCTGACGGACGTCGATCCCGCGGGGGCGTCGGAGTACGCGGCGCGCGCGTCGGCATACAAGGCCGTCCTCACTGCTCTCGACGCGGATGTCCGACAGCGGCTCGACGCCCTCCCGGCGTCGAATCGGGTGGTTGTCTCGTTCCACGACGCCTTCCCGTACTTCGCGGCCGCGTACGGACTGACCGTCGTGGGCACGATCATCGACGCGCCCGGCCAGGACCCGAGCGCAGGCCAGATCGCGGATCTCGTCCGGGCGATCAGGGCGAGTGGGGCCAAGGCGATCTTCGCAGAGGCCCAATTCAGCGACGCCCTCGTCAAGGCCGTCGCGTCCGAGACCGGGGCGACCGTCGTGTCGGACCTCTACGACGACACGCTCGGCGATGCGCCGGTCGACACCTACGTGGGCATGATGACCTGGAACGCGGACCGCGTGGTCGACGCGCTACGCAGTCGCTGACCGGCCCGGGACGATCGAGGGCCCTGACCCGGACGATCGTCCGGCTATGTGGCGTGAAACCTATCCGGCGGATCGTGCCTCAGTTGAGCAGATCCCCTGGAGGCTCGACATGCACGACACCGCCCGGCCATGCGGGTAGGCGCCGCAACACTCCTCGCCATCGGCGCCATCGCCGCCCTCGTCGCGCTCGGCGTGACGGACCAGGTCCTGCCGGCCGCCGACCCTCGCACCGCCTCGATGCGTCCCTGGATCGCGGCCCGCGCCATGGGGATCACGGCCTACCTGCTCCTGGCCCTCGAGGTGGCGCTCGGGCTCGTCCTCAGCCACCCGCGCAACACGGCCGAGTGGCGCAAGACCAAGCAGGTGTTTCCGTGGCACGAGATGGTGACTGTGTTCACGGCGGCGTTCCTGACGCTCCATGTCGCCTTGCTCGCCACCGATCCGTACGCCGACGTGGGGGTGATCGGCGCGCTCGTCCCGGGCTATTCCACCTACCGGCCGGTCGCCGTCGGGCTCGGGTCGATCGCCCTGTACGCGTTCATCTTCACGGCCGTCACCGCCAAGTGGATCCACCTGCTGCCGTCGGGCTGGTGGCTCAAGGCTCACCGCTTCGCGGCCGTCGCCTTCTTCCTCACCTGGATGCACGCCGTCCTGGCGGGGACCGACGGCGGCGCGCTCCTGCCGCTCTACCTGTTCACGGGCATCCCGATCCTCGCGGGCGTCGGCCATCGGTGGTGGACCGCGCGCGTCCGACCGACGCGTCGCGTCCCGCCCACATCCACGACCAAGCCACTGACCGAGCGGCCGACCGCGGCGCTCGTCGCAACGGAGGACCTGTGATGCCCGGGGAATGGCGCGACCGGCTTGATCGGCTTACGCGGCGGCTGGCCGTCGTCGCCCTGACGGTCGGCGTGGCAGGGCTGGCCATCGGCACCGTCCACGTCGCCACCGACTGGCGGTCGACCGCCGCGCCGCTCGACGCGGCGCCGGTGAGCCTGGACACGATCACCCTCGATTCGGCCGCGGAGAGCGACCGCATCGCCGCACTGACGAGCCAGCTCGACGATGCCGCCGCCCAGATCGCGGCCATGCGCACCGCAATTGCCGCGGCCAACGGGAACGTGACCGGCGATGCGGACAGCGCGAGCGCGCTGCAGCGCCAGCTCGATGCCGCCGCGAAGCGCCTGCGGACCGTTCAATCGCAGCTGCGAGGCGCCCAGGCCCGCCTCGGGCAGCTCAACGCCGCGGCCGATCGCCAGGCGGCGCTGAACGCCGCAGCCAGGGCGGCCGGTGCCTCAACGGCCAAGTCGGGCGGTGGCCACGGCGGCGACGACGAGGACGACGAGGACGAGTCCGATGACCACTGAGCGGATCCTTCCCGCCGTCGCGGGCTCGGCGCCGGTCGCGCGAGCCGAGACGGCGGCGGCGCGATCGGGCACGCGGTCCGTCGCCGGCCACCGGAGCCAGCCGTTCCTGACGATGCCCGCGCGGGCTGGGATCCTGCTCGGAGCGTCCGCCGCCATCTACGCGGTGAGTCTTGCCGCCGTCGCCGTGTTCCAGGCGGCCGACGACCGAGCCGTTGCGGCCGGCCGACAGCCGTATCTCGACGCGATCGCCGAGTCGCGGGCGGCGGGCGACGCGCTCGAGGCGCGGCTCGCTACGATCGGCGCGAGCGCCCGCGCCCTGGCCGGCCAGTGGACCGCCACCTCGAACGACATCGCCGCGTACGAGACAAACCTCGACGACCTGGCCGCACTGGTTGCCGAGGTCGAGGGATCGACGACGGCCCTGCCGGCGCGGATCAAGCTCCCGAGCGTGAGCGTGCACGGGCCCGTCGCCTCGGGCGGGTCGCGGACTCGACCGTCCACCACGACGACGACCCGCGCCTCGGGCCGCTGATCGCGATCACTGGGTGCACACGAAGCTGAACGCGGAAGCGGTCTCGAGCGAGGAGGCCGGCGGCGAGGCGACCGCAGCCTACGCGGGCCGCGCGTTGGGATCGGCGCTCAGGCTGTTCGTCCGGCTCGCACATGACGACGTAGGCAAGCGTCCGGCCGGCGATGTGACGTGGGACCTGGTCCGCGCCGAGTTCGACGCCGTCGATCGGGCCCTGTCCCGGTTTCGCGCGGACAGCGAGCTGACCGCGCTCAATCGACTGGCCGGGACGGAACGCGTCGTTCGGGTCTCCTGGCGCCTGCGGGAGGCACTCGCGCTCATGGATCGCGCGAGACGCGTCACCGCCGGGCGGTTCGACGGCGCCGTCCTCGACTCCCTCGAGCGCATCGGGGAACACGGCGCCCTCCTGTTCGCTGACGACGGCCAGAGCCGCCCTCCCGATCCGGTTGCCGCAGACCTCGAGCGGCCGCGGTCCGTCCGGGTACCGGTGACGCCCCTCGACACGGGCGGGATCGGCAAGGGGCTCGCGCTCCGCTGGGCCGCGGTGCGTGCGATGGCGGCCCTGCCCCCGGGCTCCGGATTCCTCCTCGACGCCGGCGGGGATGTCGCCACCGCGGGTCGAGCGCCGGCCGGTGGCTGGCGGGTGGGGATCGAGGACCCGGCCGCGCGGGGCGCCGCCGATGCGGAGCCACTGGCGGTGATCGGCGTTGACGAGGGTGCCGTGGCCACGTCCTCGATCAGTGTCCGGCACTGGACGGACCCCCGCGGACTGCCCGTCCACCACATCATCGACCCGGCGTCCGGCGAGCCTGCGCGGACCGGGCTGATCGCGGTGACCGTCGCCGACGCGGACCCGGCCTGGTCGGAGGTGTGGACGAAGTCGCTGTTCCTCGCCGGGCGCTGCGCGGTTGGCGAGGAGGCGCGACGGCGCGGCCTCGCCGCCTGGTGGGTGGACGCCGCGGGTCGCCTGGGGATGACTCCCGCGGCACGGGAACGGAGCGTCTGGGTCGACGAGGCTCGTGTCGGCTAGGAATCCACGACGGCCGCATCCAGCTCCGCGAGCGTCGGCATCCCCTCCCGAGCGCCGGCGCGCGTGACCGAGAGGCTCGCGGCCACGACCGCGCGCCTGGCCGCCGCCTCGAGGTCCCGGCCCTCAGCGAGCCCCGCCGCGAAGGCACCGTTGAGGGTGTCGCCGGCGCCGGTGGCATCGACGGCCGTGACTCGCGGCGCCTCGAAGTCGACGGGCGGAATGCCGCGCCGCACGAGCACCGCGCCTCCCGCGCCGAGCGAGACGAGGATCGCCCGGCCGGCGCCGGGACCCTCGCTCGTGGCGTCGAGGAGCGTCTGGGCGGCCCTGATGGGATCCTCCGCGCCGGACGTCGGCCGGCCCGAGCGCCGGGCATCGCCCGCCGCCAGCGCCGCGAGCTCGCCACGGTTCGGCGTGAGCACGTCGGCGAGGGAGAGAACCGAGCGATCCAGCGCTCCGGCCGGGGCGGGGTTGAGCACGGTCGTGGCGCCACGCTCGCGACCGACGCGCAGCGCCTCGCGGACGGTCGCCGTCGGGACCTCGTGGTTCACGAGCACCACGTCGCCCGGCCCCGGCTCGAGTCGGCCGAGCGCGGTACGGACGTGCTCCCCGGTGAGGCCGGCGTTGGCACCCGACGCGACGGCGATCTGGTTCTCACCCCTGGCATCGACGAGGATCAGCGCGACGCCCGTTGCCGTGTCGTCGAGCCGGACGACGGCGCCCGTCCCGACGCCCTGGGCCTCGAGCGCGGCGGCGGCCTCGTCGCCGAACGTGTCGTCGCCCAGCGCCGCCACCAGCGTCACCGGGAAGCCGAGGCGGGCGGCAGCGACGGCCTGGTTGCCACCCTTGCCGCCGTGGAACCGGTTGAACGTGCCGCCGAGGACCGTCTCCCCCGGCTCGGGCAGGCGCTCCGCGCGGACGACGAGGTCGACGTTGACCGACCCGACGACGATGACCCGTCCGCTCACGAACCGGTGACGAACTCGGCGCCGTCGACCCCGATGACCTCGCCGCTGATGAAGCCGGTCCCCTCCCC
>DATDJA010000287.1:0-2266 GCA_036520795.1 Candidatus Limnocylindrales bacterium | reverse complement strand
GCGGGAACGTCTCATGCTTCCACGACGTCGGTCCGACCGCGAAGTCGAACGCCCGGTCCGTCCCGGTCGGCTGCAGCCGGTATGTCCCGGGCGCCTGGGTCGCCGTCCAGCCGGTGGGCAAGTCGGCGGGCGTCGCGATCTCGGCGTACACGATGGCGCCCTGGCGTACGGTCGGCCCGATGATCCGGTGGCCGTCCGCGTGGAGGAGGTCGAACAGCCGACCGAGGTCCGCGCGGACCAGGAACGCTGGGGTGATGGTCGCGGTCACCACGGCTCGTCCCCCTGCTGCGCGAACAGGTCCAGCAGCTGCATGCGCGTGCCGTTGAGGCGGTGCGCGACCGCCTCGAGCAGCGAGCGATAGACCGCGGCGGCAAGGACGGGGTCGCCATCCAGCTGGGATCGCAGCGCCTCGCCGTCGAGGAGCAGCAGCTCCGTCGGGACGAGGGCAACGGCCGTGGAGGTCGCCCGATGCGGCGGGACGACCGCCGACCAGCCGACGATGTTGCCGGGCTCGGCGGTCAGGACCGTCGTCGGGCCGCGCTCGGGCACACGGAGGCGGAGCGCAACGCGGCCGCTCACGACGATGCCCAGCGCCGAGGTCGGGTCGCCCTCGCGCAGGATCTCGCTGCCGGCGTCGTACGTGGCTCGCCGGACGTGCGGCTCGAGCCGGGTCACCGCCTCCTCGGGCAGACGCGCGCCGAACCAGGTGTCGCGGAGCGAGACGGGACCGGACGCGCGGACCATGGTTGACCTCCTTGCGCCCTCAACGGTAGGGAGGAAGACGGTCCGCGCCCGTGTGCCGTTCGGCCCGATTGGGGCGGCCATGCGACAGGTCCGGATGGACGTCCGTCGCGAGCCGTCAGTCGATCCGGAGGTCGTACACCTCGACGGCCGTCCCGCCCATCACCGCCGCGCGTTCGTCGCCCGACAGGCCCGCCAGCAGCGCCTGCGCCGTGTCGAACACGGTCTGGTACGGCGCGGCGACGAGCGAGACCGGCCAGTCCGAGCCGAACAGCATTCGGTCCGGTCCGAACAGCTCCAGCGCCCGGTCGACGTACGGCTCCAGGTCAGCGATCGTCCAGCTCGACCAGTCCGCCTCGGTGACCAGGCCCGAGAGCTTGCACGTCACGTTGGGCAGCTCGCCGAACGGCTCGAGGAGCTCGGACCACGGCGACATGGCGCCGTCGACGATCGTCGGCTTGGCGAGGTGGTCGACGACGAACCGCAGGTCCGGCATCGCCCGCACGACCTCGAGCGCCACGGGCATCTCGCGGGCCCGGACGAGCAGGTCGTAGACGAGGCCCGCCCGCTCCACGGCCAGGAGGCCGCGCCGGACGTCGGCGCGCAGGAGCCATGCCGCGTCGTCCTCGTCGTGCACCTGGTGACGGATCCCGACCAGCCGGTCGCCGCCCGGCGCATCACGCAGCGCGGCGATGTCGTCGTCGACGCCCTGGCTCGTCAGGTCGGTCCAGGCGACGACCCCGGCGATCCGCGGCGTACCTGCCGCCGTGGCGAGGAACTCGCGGCTCTCGGCGGACGACGAGCGGGTCTGGACGAGGACGGTGCCCGCGACGCCCGCGGCGTCCAACAAGGGGACGAGGTCCTCGACGCCGAACCGGCGCCGGATGGGATCGAGGTCCGCGGTCATCCACGGGTAGCTCGCGCGGGCCGGGTCCCACAGATGGTGATGGGCGTCGACGACGGGGAAGGTCATGCCGGGACCGGCGCGCCCGTCGCGATAAGGCCAGACGTCCCGAGCTCCGACCACAACGACGCGGGGATCGGGAGCCGGAGGAGCTCGGGGTATTCGTCCAGATGGGCCGGGGTCCGGACACCGGCGATCAGCCCGACGACGGCCGGGTGGGCGAGCGGGAACTGCATCGCGGCCGCCCGGACCGGCACGCCGTGGCGCTCGCACGCCTCCGCCAGGCCGCGGGCGCGCTCCAGGATCTCCGGCGGCGCCGGCGAGTAGTTGAACGCCGCACCCGGCCGGGGGTCGGCCAGCACCCCGCTGTTCATGACGCCACCGACGACGATGGCGACGCCGCGGTCGACGCAGGCGGGGAGCAGCTCGCCCAGCGCGTCCTGGTCGAGCAGCGTGTAGCGCCCGGCGAGCAGGATCGCGTCGATGTCGGTCTCCCGCACGAACCGCGCGAGCATCGGCGACTGGTTCATGCCCACCCCGATGGCACCGACGACCCCAGCCTCCCGGAGCCTGTGCAGCTCCGGGTAGGCACCGGTGATGGCTGCCTGCCAGTGATCGTCC
>DATDJA010000286.1:0-10765 GCA_036520795.1 Candidatus Limnocylindrales bacterium | reverse complement strand
CGCCACTGAGGGAGCCGACCTCATCCTGGATACCGCGTCGGCGGCAGCGCCGTCGGGCGAAGGGTGATGGTACCGTTCACGCCGATGTTCACCCGTTCCCACGGGGCTGGACGACGCATGCCGGATGCGCCAGGCGGCGTCGGCTGGCGCGCACGCGGCCTGGCGGGTCGACGGCCGCGCTTGCCAGCCTTGCTGCCCTCGCCGCCCTGATGTCGAGCCCGACGAGCGCCGGCCTCCCGCCCGATCTCCGCCGCCGGATCATCGGGTCGCCCCTCGTCCGCAGGCGGCTCGTCGAGTTCGTCGTCCCCGAGGCACCGGTCGAGCGGGAGCTTCGCGCGTCGCTCGGCCGCGTTCCGGCGAACGCCCGCAGGTACGCCGTCGTCGGGTGCGGCATCGGATCGCTGGCGTGGGAGCTGGCGTCACGCCACGGGACGGCCGAGGTGGTGGGGTTCGATCCGGACGCCACGTCGATCGACGTGGCCGGGATCCTGTTCGAGCGCCCCAACCTGTCGTTCGTCGCCGGCCCCGGCGACGCCGGCGCCCTGGATGGCTTCGACGTCTGGGTCGTGGCTCCCGATGCCACGCTGGCCACCGCGACGGGTGATCCGCTGACGCCAGGCGGCAGCCGCGTCGTGACCCTCGCGGCCCCCGGCCGTCGGGCCCCCCGCTCGGGTCGCGAGCTGTGGACGGACGCGACGCGGTCGGACCGGGTGACCGCACGCCTGGGGATCCGAGTGACGGCGGACGGCTACCTCGTTGCCCGCCGGCCAGGGCCAGCCGTTCTGATCGTGATGCCGGAGCGAGGGGGCTACTCCGAGACGTTCATCCGGGCGCAGATCGAGCGCCTGCCGGCCAACGTGTCGCTGCTCGTTGGCAGCCTGCCGAACATGATCGACGAGGACGGCGCGGAGCTGGTGCCCTGGGTCGGCCGGGCCGGCCGTGGCGCGCTCGGCGGGTTGTTCGGAGGCCGCGCGACGCAGTGGCTCGACCAGTTCTGGCTCAGGCGACACCTCTCGGCGCGTCACATCGACGTCGTGCTGGCCGAGTATGGGACCCGGGGGATCCAGATGATCACCGCTTCCCGGCAGACCGGCATCCCCCTCGTCACCCACTTCTACGGGTACGACGGGACCGCGCGGACCATCTTCCAGAAGTACGAGCGGGGCTACCGTCGGCTGTTCCGACACGGTGGTCCGCTGGTCGTCGTGAGCCGCCACATGGCCGCCCGGCTGACCTCGATCGGGGCAGATCCCGCCACGCTCAGCGTGATTGCGTGTGGTGTCGACCCCCAGCCCGAGGCGGTCGTGCCCGCCTTCGAAGACCCCCCGGTCTTCCTCGCGGTGGCCAGGTTCGTCGAGAAGAAGGCGCCCCACATGACGCTGCTTGCCTTTGCCGCCCTGGTCCGCGACGTCCCGGAGGCGCGGTTGACGATGGTCGGCGACGGCCCCCTCCTCGGGCCGTGCAAGCAGCTCGCCAGGGGCCTGGGGATCGAGTCCTGCGTGGAGTTCCCGGGCGCCATGCCGCACGACCGGCTGCCTGACCTGTATCGGTCAAGCCGCGCGTTCGTGCAGCACTCGATGGAGGCGTCGAACGGGGACACGGAAGGGCTGCCCGTCGCGATCCTCGAGGCAAGCGCGGCCGGCCTGCCCGTGGTCTCGACCCTGCACGCGGGGATTCCGGAGGCGGTCATCGACGGCGAGACGGGATACCTCGTCCCCGAAGGCGGGATCGACGCGATGGCCGACAGGCTGCGGACGCTGGCGAACGATCGGGCGCTGGCGCAACGGCTGGGATCGGCTGCCAGGCGGCACGTCACCGCCAACTTCGCCCTCGACGACACGCTGGGGCGGCTGGAGGATGTGCTCGAGTCGTCGATCGCCCGATCAGCTCGCGGCGCGTCCCGCCGGCCGGGCCGCCGGCGCCGCCGATGATGCGGATCATCGGCCGCGGGTTGATCGCCCAGAGCCTCGAGCCGTATGCCGCCCTGCATGACGGGACGGTCGCATTCGCCACCGGCGTCGCTGCATCGACCAGCGAGGACGGCGACGGGTATCGACGCGAGCTGGACCAGCTCCGCGCCGTGCTCGCGGATGCCGCGGCAAGCGGCGAACGCGTCGTCTACTTCTCGGGCGGGGGCGCCGTGTATGGCGACTGGAGCCATCCTGTCCGCGAGGATGATCCGCCACGGCCGCAGACCACCTATGGCCGCCACCAGCTCGCCTGCGAGCGCCTGCTGGCCGCGAGCGCGGTGCCTCACCTCATCCTGCGGCTGCCCAACGTCATCGGTCCGAGCAGGAACCGCGAGCAGCTGCTGCCGTCCATCGTTGCCCAGGTGCTGTCAGGGACGGTCATCGTCCAGTCGGAGGCGGAGCGCGACCTCATCGGGGCGAGCGACTTCGCGCGGGTCACCTCGGCGGTCCTGCCGCGCGTCGACGCCAATGCCACCATCAACCTCGCCAGCGGCGCGTCGGTCGCCGTGGACGCCATCGTCAACAGCGTCATGCGCGAACTCGGCGTCCGCGCCAGGATCGAGCATGTGGCAGGCGGGACGCGCCAGCGATTCTCCATCGATCGGCTGAAGGACATCCTGGGTGGGGACCCATTCCCGAGGCCGTATCCGCTCGACGCAGTCCTCAGCGACTGCGTGCCCAAGCTCGCACGGATGCTCGAAGATGTCCCGGCATAACCAGTACATCAAGGCGGCGCTGCAGTCGGCCGTGCTCGCTCGCCGCCAGTACCTGCGCGGCCGGATGCTGGACATCGGATGCGGCGACAAGCCGTACGAGGCCGCGCTGCGGCCCTACGTCGCGGAGCACATCGGGCTCGACCATCCCGATTCGCTGCACGGCCTTGCGCACGCGGACATCGTCGCGTCGGCGTACGAGATCCCGGTGGGGGATCGGCACTTCGACTCCATGCTGGCCACCGAGGTCCTGGAGCACCTCGAGGAGCCGCTCGCGGCGCTCACCGAATGGGCCCGGGCCATGGCGCCCGGTGGCACGCTCGTACTCACGACCCCGACGATCTGGCACCTCCATGACGAGCCGCGCGACTTCTATCGCTACACCCCGCACGGCGTGGAGTACCTGCTCCGCAGGGCCGGGTTCGAGGTCGTCGAGATCTCGACCATCGGTGGCTTCTGGTCGACCTTCGGCCAGCTCCTTGCGTACGTGTTCATGACCTACGATCGCGGCTGGGTCCATCGGTTGCACATCGTCGGTCCGCTCTCGGTCCTGGCGCAGCGGACGGGTGCGCGCCTCGAGCGATCGTCCCATCGTCGACGGTGGGCATCACACGTGGTCGCGGTCGGCCGCAGGCCGCAGGAGCCCCTCGTCGGCGAGGACGGCGTGCCGGGCACTATCCTGCGGCCATGAGTGGGGATCAGTGCGTCGCTGTCGTCGGCCTCGGCTACGTCGGCCTGCCGCTGGCGATCGCGTTCGCGGAGGCCGGGCATCGGGTCCACGGCATCGACATCGCGGTGCCGCGCGTCGCGCAGCTGAACGATCGCCGTTCGCCGATCGACGACGTGTCCGACGAGCGGCTCGCCGCCGTGCTCGACAACGGCAGCCTGTGCGTGATCGAGCAGCGCGAGGCGAGCCTGGACGAGATGGACGCCGTGTTCGTGTGCGTGCCCACCCCGATCACTGCGACCAAGGACCCCGACCTGGAGCCGGTGCTCACGGCGGCCTCGTTCATTGCCCAGCACATGCATGCCGGTCAGCTGATCATCCTCCAGTCGACGACGTTCCCGGGGACGACCAACGGCGCGTTCAGGACGGCCCTCGAGGCATCGGGGCTGGTCGCCGGCCGGGACTTCGACCTTGCGTTCGCGCCCGAGCGCGTCAACCCGGGCGATCCGGCGAGCGCCGCGCGGACCGTGCCGCGGCTGGTTGGCGGCTCGACGCCCGCAGCGACCGCCCGGGCGGCGGTCCTGCTGGAGGGCATCAACGACCACGTGGTCCGGCTGTCGTCGCCCGATGCCGCTGAGATGGCGAAGCTGCTCGAGAACACGTTCCGCAACGTCAACATCGCATTCGTGAACCAGCTCGCCCTGCTATGCGAGCGGATGGGCCTGGACGTCTGGGAGGTCATCGACGCCGCGGCCACCAAGCCGTTCGGGTTCATGCGCTTCACACCGGGTCCCGGCGTTGGTGGCCACTGCATCCCGCTCGATCCGTACTACCTCTCGTGGCGCGCCCGCGAGTTCGACTTCACCGACCGGTTCATCGAGCTCGCCGGCGACATCAACCTCGCCATGCCGCGCCACGTGGTGGAGCTGGTCGCCGAGGCGCTCAACGATCGTGGCCGCTCGCTGCGGGACGCCCGCGTCGGAATCCTCGGGGTCTCCTTCAAGCCCAACGTCCGTGACGCGCGCAACTCCCCGGCGGCGGATGTCATCGCCCTGGTCGCGGAGCGCGGCGCGGAGGTCGCGTTCCACGACCCGCACGTTCCGTCGTTCGAGGACGCCGGCGGGGTCGTGCGCGAGAGCCGGGACCTCGGCGACGTCATCGAGTGGGCCGACGCGATCGTCGTCCTCGTCGCCCACCGGGCAATCGACTGGGACCGCGTCTACCGTGAGGCTGCGCTGGTCGTCGACACCGTGAACAGCTCGCGCGAGCGGTCGACGTCCGAGCGCCAGGTCCTGCGCCTTGGCGCTGGCTGGTCGAGCGTCGGCTGAGGGGTCGCGCGCCGATCGTGTCCGCCCGCAGGGTTGAGGGGCCCGGCCGCCCGCTCGATCCCCCTCGACTATGCTGGCCCGGATGACTCCTCGTCAGGACGCTGCCGGATCCGGCGAGGCCGGCGGCCAGTCGCCCGATTCGACGACCGCGCCGGGCGCCGACTCGCTGCGCACGGAACGCATCCGGATCCTGTCCGACGAGCTCCGGGCGACCCGGGCCGAGCTCACCGCCAGCACGCAGGAGCTGGATCGGACCCATCGAGAGCTCGCGGCGCTTCGTCGGCGACGGAGCGTGCGGCTCGCGCTCGGCGTGAGCAGGCTGATCGCACCCGTCGCTGGAGCGGTCCGGCGGGTCGCGCCTGCTACCGCGAGGCAGGGTGCCAGGCAGGCCGTGGGTGCCGGCGAGCCCCGCAAGCGTCTGCGGGCGACCGAAGGAGAGGAGGCACGCCTGCGCTCGCGGCTGGCCAGCGTGCTCCGGCCCGCGAGATCCACCAGCGGCCCCCTCGTATCGATCGTGATCCCCACCCGCGACGGGCTCGATCACCTGCGGCGACTGCTCCCGGCGCTGGACCAGATCGTCTACCGCGATGTCGAGATCGTGGTCGTCGACAACGGCTCGCGCGACGGGACCGCCGCCTGGCTGGCCGCCAACCGGCCCTCGTTTCCCACTCGCGTCATCGCCAATCCCGAGAACCGCTCGTATGCGGATGCGAACAACCAGGGCGTGGCCGCCGCGACGGGCGAGCTCATCCTCCTGCTGAACAACGACACCGAGCCCGCGGGACCGCACGTGCTCGGCCACATGGTCGATCGGGTCGTCGACGACGCGACCGTGGTCGCGGTCGGCAGCCGCCTGATCTATCCGCGCCGCAGTGGACCGGCCATGGGCCCGGTGTCAGTGGCGGCCGATCTGAGCCTCCAGCACCGCGGCGTCGCGTTTGCGACGGTCGATGGCACGCAGGTGGCGGTCCACGTGGGTCGCGGTGAGGATCCGCTGGGCCACGATGCGTCCGAGCGACGTGAGATCGAGATGGCGACCGCGGCGTGCCTGCTCGTCCGTCGCGCCGCATTCGAGGCCGTCGGCGGCTTCTCGGGCGGGTACGACTACGGCATGGAGGACGTCGACCTCGCGCTCAAGCTGCGGGCGGCGGGTGGCCGCGTCATCTACGAGCCGCAGGCGACGTTCTGGCACCACGAGTCGGCGACGCAGGCGGCCGAGGCCAGGGCGTCACGCGCGGAACGCCAAACTGCCAACCGCGCGCTGCTCCAGGAGCGATGGGGACCGCGTATCGCACGCGAGACCTTCCTCGACAGGCTGTCGGCGGCGAGGAGTTGGGCGTCAGGCCCGCTGCATGTCGGGATCACCCTGACCCGTGACGACGAGCACGCCGGCTGGGGCGACTGGTACACCGCCCACGAGCTTGGCGAGGCGCTCGAGGCGATCGGCTGGCGGGTGAGCTATCTCGAGCGCTGGAAGGAGCACTGGTACACGCCCGACCGCTCGATCGACGTCGTCATCTCGCTCCTCGACGCATTCGACGTCCGGCGGCTTCCTCCGGGCGTCGTCAGCGTGGCGTGGGTTCGCAACTGGACCGAGCGCTGGCTCGGACAGCCGTGGTTCGAGGACTTCGACATCGTGCTCGCGTCGAGCCAGCGCTCAAAGGACCTGATCGACGGCGCGAGCGTGCACGTCGCCGGGCTGATGCCGCTGGCGACGAATCCGGTCCGGTTCCGCGGCGGCGACACCCGCGAGCCCGTCGAGGGCGTCGACGTCGCATTCACCGCGAACCGCTGGGGGGAGGCGCGCGGGGTCGAGGCGATCGCCCCGGTGCTCTCGGCGGCAGGGCGCTCGGTCGCGGTCTTCGGCAAGGGCTGGGAGGCGGTCCCCGAGATGGCCGGCGTCACCCGCGGCGCGCTCGCCTACGCCGACCTGCCGGCGGCCTACGCCGACGCCGCGATCGTCATCGACGACACCGCAACCCCGACGCTGCCGTATGGCGCGGTCAACTCGCGCGTGTTCGATGCGCTCGCCGTCGGGACGCTCGTCATCACCGACAACGTGATGGGGGCGCGAGAGCTGTTCGGTGCTTCGCTGCCGGCGGCGGCTGAGCCCGACGAGATCGTGCGGCTCGCCGAGCGGTACCTCGACGATCCCGAGGAACGGCGGCGCCTCGCGATCGAGCTCCGCAACATCGTCATCGAGCGGCACACCTATGCCCATCGCGCGGCGGAGCTGCGCGCCGTCCTGGAGCGCTGGGCGTCGGCGCCGCGGGTCGACATCGCGATCGGTCCGCCCGAGAGCGACCTCGCGCAGCTGTGGGGTGACTTCCACTTCGGCCGGGACGTCCAGCGCGCCCTGCACCAACGCGGGCTGCCATCCCGCCTGCGCCTCCGCCCCTCGTGGGCGGTGCCCGACGCCGCGGCCGCCGACGTGCTGATCCACGTCTTCGGGGCGTTCGGGCCCGAAGCGCCTCCCCCGCGCAGCGGTCAGCTCTCCATCGTGTGGGTCATCAGCCACCCCGACCTGGTGACCGACGAGGTCGTCGCGCCATACGACCTCGTGTTCGTCGCCTCCGACAGCTTCGCCGCGAGGCTCGCGGACCGACTCGGGCGGCCGGTCGCCGCCCTCCACCAGGCCACCGACGCTGAACGCTTCATGCCGAGGCCGGGCGGGCCGGCCCACGAGCTCCTGTTCGTCGCCAACTCGCGGGGCGTCCGGCGGCGGATCGTCGACGAGCTGACGCCGACCGATGTCGATCTCGCGGTCTTCGGCCGGCACTGGACGCCCGACCTCCTCGACCCGCGTTACCTGCGCGGCGAGAACGTGCCCAACGAGGAGTTGGCGACGTACTACTCCGCGGCTTCCATCGTCCTCAACGACCACTGGTCGGACATGGCCGAGCAGGGGTTCATGTCGAACCGGCTCTACGACGCCGCCGCGTGCGGGGCGTTCGTCATCTCCGATCGGGTCCAGGGGATCGACACCGAGTTCGACGACGGCGTCGTCACCTTCGAGACAGGTGACGAGCTCCGCGCTCTCGTTCGCCGCTACCTCGACGACCCGGCGGCTCGTGCGGCGCACGCCGAACGCGCCCGCGCCGCGGTCCTCGCGCGGCACACGTTCGCCCACCGGGTCGACGCCATGCTCGCGGCGGCTGCGGAGCACCTCGAGCGCCGGGCGTCGCGGATCTCCGTGACGCTGACCGAGAGCGTCGCCAGCGGCGGACCGGCCTAGCGATTGCTGCCCGCCTGCGCTGGCTCGTCGTCGCCGTCCGGTGCCCGCACAGCCGGGGGTGCGCTCCGCGGCGACGACCCATGCGTTCGAGCCTGCGCCGCACGGTCGGTGGCAGCCGTCGCGAACGCGCGGGTCGGGGCCGTGTCGACGGCACTCACGAGGCGGATGGCAGTGCGACCGACGCGTCCGCCGCCGAGCTTGTCATACACGGAGGGATCGGCCGCGACCGTGGGCCGGACGACGCCCCAGAAGGCGTTCCGGGCATCGGGCGGCAACCGTAGCCACGCGTCGACCAGGGGCTTGAGCAGCGTTCGCGTGACGAGCGGTCCCTCTTCCGCGAGCAGGTCGCGAGGGACCGACTCAAGGAACGCACCGAACGCCACGAGCAGCTCGGCGATCGCCGGGTCGTGCCGGTCCAGGGCCCGCTTGAGGTACATGCCGAGGTCCGAGCGCAGGAGCCGCTCGAGGTAGACGCGGGCCACGAGGCGCTGGGCTGCCGGGTCGTCGATCGTGCGGTATGCCTCGGCGCTCACCTGCGCGTGGGCCGTGATCGCGACCCGGACGGCGTCGGCGCTGCCGCGGGCCGTGGAGCGGGTCGTTGCCGTGATGGATCGCGGGTCGGTCATCTCCGTCGGCGCGCGCAGCCAGACGTACACATCCTCGGGCACGACCTCGATCCGGTCGCCCGCGCGCAGCAGCGCCCGCAGCGCCCACGGCTGGTCGCCCAGCACGCGCCCCTCGAAGCGCAGGTCGCCGACCAGCGACCGGTGGAACGCCTTGCCGGTCGCCGACGCGTAGTACACGAGCCCGGGCGCCGAGACCATGGACTTGCGGCCCGGCTCGCGGATGTCGGGGATGTCATACAGAGAGCTGACCCACCTCTTGGTGCCGTCCGACCAGACTCGCTGGCCGATGACGGCGAGGGGATCGGTCATCCGGGTTGGACCGAGCAGGGCCTCGACCCCGACGTCGGTCAGGATGTCGTCGGCATCGAGGAACGTGACCCAGGTGCCCCGGATCTGATCGAGGGCGAGGTTGCGGGCGGCCGAGGCGCCGCCGTTCCGTGGCGAGCGGATCAGCACGATCCGCGGATCGGACGCGGCCATGCGCTCGACGACCGACACGGTCGCATCGGTGGAGGCATCGTCGACCACGACGCACTCGACGTCGGCGTCGGGGTCCGCGAGCACCGTCCCGAGTGCGCGCTCGATCGAGTCGGCCGCGTTCCAGGCGGGGACGATGACGCTCAGCTCGGGCGGCGCGGGGCCGGCAGGCGAGCTCGCGGCCAAGGGCAGGCTCCTCGTGGGTGGCTCTCGTCCGTCGAGGATAGCCCTGGGTTGTGAACCCCGATCAGGGCTAGGCGCTGGCCTCGGCCATCAGGCGCTTCTCGGCGCGGCGGACCAGGGCGTCGGCCGACTCGCCGGACTTGGGGCTGGCCCAGCCGAAGTTGAAGCGCAGGCCGTCGCCGGCGCGGGGCATCGTCCGGGGACCCGCCTCGCGGACCCGCTCGACGAAGTTGATCGCGGCGATCTCGTCGGTCTCGGTGAGGATGATGCCGAACCGGGCGAGCCCGATCCGCGTGCAGTAGTCGGACGTGCGCGACGTGCGTCGGAGGCACTGGGCCGCCTCGCGAATGGCGTGCCGCCCGACGTTCCAGCCCCAGGTCTCGGCCATGGTCTCGACGCCTTCGACCTCCGCGACGACCACGGTGAGGTTCCGCTTGTAGCGGACGGCGCGGGCCACCTCGGCAACGAGGATGCGCTGCCAGAAGTCCGGGCCCTCCAGCCCGGTGAGGGAGTCTTCCCAACCCGTCGGTTCGGGAATCGCGCTCATGTTCACAGGTACCGCGCACTCCTAGCGCCGCCTTCGGTCCGGCGGCGGTTCCAAGCGGAACGTCTCACGTCCATGGCCTGCTTGCAGGTCACCCGGAATGCTCGTGCGTGGTGCGTGGACGCGCCACCCGAAGGTCGTACCGGTACCGTCAGTCAGAGGTCCCGGTCGCCGGGGAGCCGAGCGCGGTCATGGAGCGCGTCCGATCGCGGCGCGCGCGATACGTGGCGTAGGCCTCGGGCTCGCGGGGGCCGAGGAAGCGCGCCAGCGCGGCGGCCTCGGCCTCGAGGGCCGCGCGGTCGGCCGGGCGCAGCGGCCGGAACGGCTCGAGCTCGATCTCCGTGTCGCCGGAGGCTCGCCGCGTCCACCACAGGCCCGCGACGCGTCCGTCGACCAGGAACGTCGGGTAGGTGTCGCCGTTGGCCGCCACGATCCGCGACCGGTCCTCCGGGTCGATGACACGCGAGCGGTCGGCGTGGCCGAGCAGCAGCCCGTCCCACATCGGCAACAGGCGCGGCGGCGCGTCCATGTCCGCGCCGGGTCGCGGCGCGTCAACGAGGTCGATGAGCTCACGGCCCAGCCCGTCGCGTCCGTGCCATAGCTCGCCGGCCCGGTCGAGCGCGGCGACCGGCGGCCGCAGCGTGGCCCGGGCGAGCTTCACCCACGACGCGAGGTCGGCCACCGTCGCAGGTCCGAGGGCACCGAGATAGCGCCGCACGAGCAGCTCGAGGCCGTCCTGAGCCGACCCGAACCGCTGCCCGAGCCACGCTTCCGGCGCGACCATCAGGGGCCGGCGGCCGAACGACCACGGACCACCGGTGGGTGCCTGGAGCAGTGGCGTCGTGCGCCGGACCCACCACCAGAGGGCCTCGAGCGCATCGGGGTCGGTGACCCCCTCCATCGCGGCCAGCGCGTCGCGCAGCTCGCCGTTGGGCCGCGGCGTCGCCGCGAGCGCCTCGATCGCCGCTCGCAGGCGGGCAAGACGCGGGGCGTCAGGCTGCGCCCCCCGCATGAGCCGCGAG
>DATDJA010000285.1:0-8415 GCA_036520795.1 Candidatus Limnocylindrales bacterium | reverse complement strand
CGAGGAGTCGGTCACGCAGCATGGCTCCATGATCGAGGCGGAGATCCAGTCGGTCCACGTTGCCGTCCAGGACTACCGGGATACGCTCGGCGAGTTCTTCGGACGCCTGGCCGACGAACGGGATCCGAGCGCGATCGCCCGGCTGGCCGGCACGCTCCCGGAACCGCCCGATCTCGACGCTGCCAGGGCCGATGCCCGGTCCCTCGCGATCGAGGCGCTCGGGGCGGAGACGGCGGCAGAACCGCCCGCCTCGGCCGGCGCGGGGGGTGGCCCGTCGGCGGACGACCTCGTCCCGGTGATGGATCCGAGTGCCGATGGGGCCCCCGCATGGCGTGGCGCGGGCCCGTCGACGTCCCGCGCCCACGAGGCAGCCGCGATGGCTCAACCCCTCGCGGCGCGCCCAGCGCGAACATGGTGGTTGGGGCGATCGAGCCGCTGACCCGCTGATCGTCGACGGGGCCAGCGAGAACGCCGGGCGCGCGATCGGCCGGCGTTGCGACCCAACTACCACTGGGCAGCCGCGAACGACTTCGGGCCACGCCCTCGGCGCCAGCCATCCCCGCGAGCCATGGCCGGTCGGCCTCGTCGTCGTTGCCAGGTGACAACGATCGCAAGAACGGGTAGTGCTTTTGGGCTATTCGTGTGGTATTACCCTCTATCCCAGTCCAGTGCGGCAGGGTCCGGTTGGGGGGAGTGGGGATGGGACCGGCCCGAGGCAGCCGGCTGCACGTCGAGGTGGTTCGGGACATGGCGAAGGTGCCGCGACTCCTGCGCAGGGAGCCGGCGATCGACAAGGCGGAGCTTGAGCTCGCCCGGTCGCGCTCGCTCGAGCGCCTCAAGCAGATCACGGCGTCTCGCCACCAGGCGGACGCCGCGCCCGACGCTGCGGCAGATCGGGCCAACGGCAGCGCATCGGTCGCCGTCGCAGACCCTTCGCGGCCATCGATCGAGATCGTCGGGAGCGCGTCCGTGGACGCGCCTCAGCGGTCCGGAGCCACCAACGGGTCGCTGCCCCACTGGGGCGCGTCGCTCGTCGGCGTCATGGACGAGGCCACGGCCGACACCGCGTCGGACGTTGAGGCTGAACAGGACGACGTCGCGGGAATTGCGCAGGACCTCGACCCCGAGGCCGTCGAGCCCGAGACAGCCGAGGCCGACGCGACCGTCGAGTCCCTCGCGATCGAGCCCGACGATGAAGCCGTCGCGGTCATCGAACTGCCGAGCCCGGCCGACCTCGCGGACGGCGACAGCGTCGAGTTCGCGAGCGAGCCGATCGACAACGCCGACCTGACCGCCGTCGTCCTCGACGTCGCCGATGCGAGCTGGGTCTCGAACGGGACCCACGACGAGGTCACCGTGGACATCGTCCCGTGGCCCGAGGCGTCCGACGGTGACGTGGTGGCCGACGAGTCCGCGAAGCGTGCCGCCGACGAGGAGGATGCCCGGGAGGCCGCCGATCGAGCCGCGGCCGAAGCGGCATGGGCCGAGGCGATGGCCGCCGCCGACCAGGCCGCCGCGGAGGATGCCGCGCGCGCCGAAACCTTCGCCGCCGAGCGGACCGCCGCCGAGCATAGGCGGACCGAGGCTCGCGCCGCCGAGCAGGCTCGGGCCGCCGCCGAGGTCGCTGAACGCGACGCCGCCGAGCACGCCTGGGCGGCCGCGATGGCCGCCGCCGAGCAGGCCGCTGCCGATGAACGGGCACGCGCCGAGGCCCTGGCGGCCGAGCAGGCCGCAGCCGATCGCGCCGCCGTCGAACGGGCTGCGGCCGAGCAGGCGCGCATTGCCGAACAGGAACGGTTCGCCGAGCAGCGGGCGCGTGCCGAGGCGCTCGCGGCGGAGGAGCGGGCGCGAGAGGAAGAGCGGGCGCGAGCGGAAGCGCTCGCCGCGGCAGCGCTGGCCGCCCAGCTGGCCCGGGTCGCGGAAGCCAAGGCACGCGCCGAGGAGCAGGCCCGAGCGGAAAGGCAGGCCCGAGCCGAAGCAGCTCGTGCGGCCGAGGAACAGGCACGGGCCGAGGCGGCCGAGCAGGCGCGCATCGCCGCCGAGCAGGCCGCGGCCGAGGAACAGGCACGGGCCGAGGAACAGGCACGCATCGCGGCCGAGGAGCAGGCACGGGCCGAGGAACAGGCACGGGCCGAAGCACAAGCACGGGCCGAAGCCCTGGCCGCCGCCGAGCTGGCACGGACGGAGAAGCGCGCTCGCGCCGAAGCACGGGCTGCCGAGCTCGCCGCCGCCGATCAGGCCCGCGCCGCGCAGGTCGAGCGGGCCGCCGCCGAGCAGGCCGAGCTCGAGGCCGCGGCCGCACGTGCTGCGACCGTCGATGTCGACGAGATCGTCGAGGTCTCCCACAACGGGCACGCGAGTGAGGTCGACGAGGTCGCCGACCTGGAGGCCGGGTGGCCGGCCGAGATGCCGGACCTCGCGCCCCTGCCCCGGGAGAAGGCCGGGAAGACGCGCTCGTCGAGCTCCAAGGCGGCCCGCAAGGCGGCCCGCAAGGCCGCGCCGCAGGTCCCGTCTCAGGCGTCCTGCCCGTACTGCGCCCACCTGCTGGTGCCCGTCCCGACCGCTAACCGGCGATGCGATCGCTGTCGCCAGAAGATCATGGTCCGCCATGTCGACGACCGCGTGGTCTTCCTCACCGAGGCCTCGGTGCTCGTCTTCGAATCCGAGCGTCGGCGCATCGCCGACAGTCGGAACTGGGTCGGGCCGCGGAACCAGTGGACGCGCCTCGCCGCCTCGGCGGGAGCACCGGAGGACAAGGTCGCCAGGCTCAACGAGACCCTCGCGTCGCCGGAGACGGTCGAGGCCGCCCGAAACCTCTATCTCGCGGCGGTCGACCGCTCGGTGCGAGAAGCACGACAGGAGCGCGACTGGCCCGGCGCCGCCGAGATCCGGCGGGCCCAGGCGGCCGCGATGTACAAGGTCGCCGGGTCACCCGAGACGCTCCCGGCCGACGTCATCGCGCTGCACCGGGACGCCGCCGCGATCGAGCTCCGCGGGATCGCGGAGCTGGCTCGGGATGCCGAGCTGGTCGGCGGGTCGTGCTGCGAGGCGTGCGCGGCGAACGACGGTCGCTCGTTCAGGATCGGCCCCGACCTGCGGTCGTACCTGCCGCACGAGAGCTGCCCAAACGGCGTCTGCTCGTGCCGGTGGCGCCTGAGCGATCGGGATCGGGCCGCCGTCGAGCGCCTGCTGCGGAGCGGCGCCAAGCCCTGATCGCGGCGAGTCGCGTCGAGGTCCCGGGTCAGAGCCGGCGCCGGGTCAACGGGAGCGCCCGAACCGCCCCTTCTTCTCGCCCTTGCCGCCCCCGGACGCCGACCCGGCGGTCGCGACCGGGCCGAGGATCGTGTCGGCGAGGGACCGGAGGCTCGCCGCCGCGACCGACTTCGGGGCGCTGCGCACGACCGGGCTGCCCTCGTTGACGGCCTTGAGGTACGCGATCGAGTCGTACGGCAGCGATGCGCTGATCGGCGCGCCGAGCGCCGCCTCGATGTCCGCGCGCTTCAGCAGCTCGCGGGCGAACAGGTTGTTGAGCACGAACACCGTCGACGCGCCGAGCGACCCCGTCTCGGTCAACTGCTCGAGCAGCAGGTGCACGGCGTTGAGCGCCGGGATCTCGGGGAGGACGGGGATGACGACGGTGTCCGAGCGGCTGAAGACCGTGAGCATCCGTTCGTCGAGGGCCGTTCCGGCATCGACGATGACGACGTCATACGCCTCGAGCGCCCGCTCGAGGACGACCTCGACGGTGTCCGCGGTGATCAGGACGGCGTAGCCCGGCGACGTGGGTGCGGCCAGCACATGGATCCCGCTCGGGTGCTGGATCGCATAGGTCCGGAACAGCTCCGCCTCGCGCAGCGCCGCCTCGTCGCGGGCGAGCTCGAGGAGCGTCTGCTTCGGCTGCAGGTTCATGTGCGACGAGACCTGGCCGAACGAGAGGTCGAGGTCGATCAGGAGCGTCCGGTCGGGGTGGCGCTCGCCCGCCAGCAGGGCGAGGTTCGTCGCGATCGTCGTGGCGCCCACGCCGCCCTTCGGGCTGTATACGGACACGATCCGGCGGCCGCGCGGGTCGCCGATCGCGGTGACGGCGACGATGTTCGGGCGCATCTGCGACCGCTGGAACCGGAGCGAGAGGGCCTCGACGCGTGCCTCGAGCTCCGTGTGGTCGAAGGGCTTGGTGATGACGTCGTCGGCGCCGGCCTCGAGGAGGGCGATGCGCTCCTCGATGTCGTCACCCTGGGCGACGGCGAGCACCGGGATGGTCGACGCGGCGTCGTCCCGTCGGAGCTCCTCGATCACGGCCGCGACCGTGAACGGCGGCGGCACCTTGTCGATGATCACGAGGTTGTAGCCCGCGGCCGACGCGAACAGGTCGACCGGGTCGGCCACGGTCGTCACGCCGTGTCCGGGTCCGGCGAGGGCGGTGGTCAGGGCCTCGCCGGCGACGCGGTCGGTCGCGAGGAGAAGGATCGAGAGCTGCAACGTATTCCCCGAGGCTGGTCGGTCGACAACGACCGGAACGACATCGGCGCGAAGGATACAGGGTCGCATGCAGGGCCGGGGGTGGGTCTCGTGCTATCCTGCCGCCGTCCTTTCCGCCCCGCGCCGGCATGCCGTCAGCTGGGGCAGATCCCATTGGAAGGAGTACAGCTGGCCGTGCGCCGCTATGAACTCATGCTCGTCCTCCGGCCCGATGCGCCGGATGAGCGGGCCGCCGCGGTCATCGACCGCACCACACGCTACGTCGTCGCCGAGGGCGGGCAGATCGTCAAGGTCGCTCCCTGGGGTCGTCGCCGGCTCGCGTATCCCATCGATCGCTACCGCGAGGGCTCGTACCACATCGTGGTATTCGAGGCTCCCGCCGAGTCGATCGCGGAGCTGGAGCGAAGCCTGCAGATCACCGAAGAGGTGCTCCGCTACCTCGTCACCCGCACGATCAAGCCGATCAAGGCGCGCCGCGACGCGGCCGGCGGCGTGGACATCGAGGACATCGACGTCGACGACGCCGACATCCCGTTGCTCGACGAGGACGTCGAGGACGAGGACACGGGCGAGCTGATCGACGAGTCCGAGAGCGAAGCCGCGCCCGCGGCCATCGAGTAGAGCAGGGAGCCGGCAATGGCGTCGTTTTCGAAGGCCATGATCATCGGCAACCTCGGGCGCGATCCCGAGATGCGGTACACGCCCAACGGACGTCCGGTCACGGAGTTCAGCGTCGCGGTCAACCAGAGCACGAAGAACCAGCAGACCGGCGAGTGGGTCGAGGCGACCGACTGGTTCCGGGTCACCGTCTGGGGTGATCGCGCCGAGCGGACCGCCGAGCAGCTGCGCAAGGGCAACCGTGTGTTTGTCGAGGGCCGCTTCCGGACCCGGGAATTCGAGGGCCGCGACGGCCAGAAGCGGATCTCGCTCGAGATCACCGCGGACAACGTCGTCAGTCTCGAGGCCCGCGCCCGCGACGAAGAGGGTTCATTCGCGGCACCGACCGGTGGCTTCGGCGCCCCGGGTGGTGGCGGCAGCGGCGGCGGGGGCGACGAGCCCCCCGTTCGGCCGACCCGTCCCTCCGGCGGACCCTCGGGCGGCGACGACGACCTCGACGACCTCCCCTTCTAACGATCTTCCAGGAGAACTGACGAATGCCCCCCAAGTCGAAGAAGCGCGACGACTACTACCGCGACCGGCGTCGGCGCAAGGTTTGCTCCTTCTGCGCGGACAAGACGGTCTCGATCGACTACAAGGAGGTCAACCGCCTCCGCCGGTATCTGTCCGAGCGCGCCAAGATCGAGTCGCGCCGCAAGACCGGGACGTGCGCCGCGCACCAGCGCGAGCTGTCCGTCGCCCTGAAGCGGGCCCGGCACGTGGCGCTGCTCCCGTACGCGCCCCAGCACCTCCGCCCGTAGCGCGGTGACCGCGGGCCTGCTGCTTGTTGCGGGAGGCGCCGCGGCGGGCATGTTCGGCTCGCTGCTCGGGCTGGGCGGCGGCCTGCTGCTGGTGCCGCTGCTGACCCTCGCCTTCGGCGTCCCGCTGCGCGAGGCCGTCGCGATCTCGCTGGTCGCGGTCATCGTGACCTCGACGGCCGGCGCGGGCGTCTATCTGCGCCGCCACGTCGCGAACCTGCGGCTGGGCATGTCGCTCGAGCTGTTCACGGCGATCGGCGCCCTGGCCGGCGGCCTGATTGCGTTCGTGCTCGACGAGCAGACCCTCGCCGGGCTGTTCGCGGTGGTGCTCACCTGGGTGGCGGTCTCGATGATCCGGCAGGACCGCCTCACGACCGACGAGGCGCCGGCCGATCCCGAACGGGAGCACGAACCCGAGACGATCGTCCCGGACGCGCCCGCTGGCCTTCCGGCCGCCGAGGTCGTCGCTCCGCCAGCGACCTTCACCGACAGCCTCGCGGGCGACGGCTACCGCGTCCACCGGCTGGGCTTCGGGATGGTCGCCTCGGTGGGCGCGGGGCTCGTGTCCGCGCTGCTGGGCGTCGGCGGCGGCATCATCAAGGTGCCGGTGATGAACGTCGCGATGGGCGTGCCGCTCAAGGTGGCGACGGCCACCAGCAACATGATGATCGGGATCACGGCGACGTCATCGGCGGTGATCTACCTGCTCCGCGGCGAGATCGACCCGTTCATCGCCGGGCCTACGGCACTGGGCGTGTTCGTCGGCGCCTCGGTCGGGTCGCGCGTCGCGGGCCGGATCGACGTGCGCGTCCTGCGCTGGCTGTTCGTGCTCGTGGTGCTGTACACCGCGTTCGAGATGGCGCGCCGCGCCCTGGGAGCCGGGTGAGCGCGCAGCGCGTCCCCGGAGCGCCTGGCGCCTCGAGCGGGGCCGCCTACGCGATCGAGACCATCGTGGCCCGGATGCTCGTCATCGGCACGTGGGTCGCGGTGGGGCTGATCCTCGTCGGGGTGCTCGGAATGATCGCCTCGGGCATCGACCCGATGGCGCATCCGCCGGTTGCGGCGTTCGATCCGGCGGCCATTCCGGGCGACCTGGTGGCCCTTCGGCCGGCCGGATTCATCTGGACCGGTATCTTGGTCGTCATGGCACTCCCCATCGGGCGGGTGGTCGTGGCCGGTGCGGGGTTCTACGCCGCCGGGGAACGACGACTCGCGCTGATCTCCGTACTCGTGATCGTGGTCGTCGGGCTATCGATCGTCGCCGCCTCGAGGATCGGCGTCTGATGGACATCGCGATCCTCATCATCGCGTTCCTCGTCATCCTGCTCGGCGCCGAGCTGTTCACCAACGGCATCGAGTGGTTCGGGCGCAAGCTCAACCTGGCCCAGGGCGCCGTCGGGTCCGTGCTCGCGGCGGTCGGGACGGCGCTGCCCGAAACGATGATCCCGGTCATCGCGATCATCTTCGGCGGCGGCGGCGAAGCGACCCACGCGGTGGGCGTCGGCGCGATCCTGGGCGCCCCGTTCATGCTGTCCACGCTGGCCATGTTCGTGACCGGTATCGGCGTGATCGCGTTCCGCAAGCGGCGTGCGACCGACACCCGGATGGTGGTCGACACCGAGGTGCTCGTCCACGACATCCGCTACTTCCTGATCGCCTACGGGCTCGCGATCGCGACCGCGTTCCTGCCGCCCGACCTGAATCTGATCCGCTACGCGGTCGCCTTCGTCCTCATCGGGATCTACATCTGGTACGTCAAGGGCCACTTCGACGAGGAGGCCGAGGAGGAGCACGACGAACTCGCGCCGCTGCGCTTCCACCGCATGGACCGGAGCGCCCACCAGGACGACCCGACGATCCCGCGCCTGCGCATCGTCAACGTCCAGGTCATCGTCGCGCTCGCCTTCATCATCGGCGGCGCCTGGCTGTTCGTGGGTGCCGTCGAGGAGCTCGCCTCGACGCTCGGCGTCAGCGAGATCCTGCTCGCCCTCGTCATCGCCCCGATCGCGACGGAGCTGCCGGAGAAGTTCAACTCGCTGATCTGGGTGCGCCAGGGCAAGGACACGCTCGCGATGGGCAACATCACGGGCGCGATGGTCTTCCAGTCGGCGTTCCCGACGTTCGTGGCCCTGCTCTTCGCGGGCTCGGCCTGGCACATCAGCGAGAATTCGCTACTCGCGTTCCTGTCGGCCGGGATCACGTTCCTCGCGGTCGCGGCGATCTTCGGCCCGATGTGGCGCCGGGGCCGCCTCGACGGGAAGTGGCTGCTCGTCGGGGGGCTGCTGTATCTCGTCTACCTGGTCCTCGTCGGCCTCGGTCTCGCGGGCGTCATCCCGACCGGCTGAGGGGGCCGATCGTCGGGGCTGACCCCCGATCGTCGCGTGCTAGGATCGGCCCACGTACGAACCCCGCGGCCTCGTGCCGCATGCGACGTGGAGCGCCGCCGATGGTCACCCAGCAGTCGTCCGCCGCAACGTCGGCCGGGGCAGCCCCGGCCCAGGCCCGGTCGCTCGACGACCTG
>DATDJA010000284.1:0-15766 GCA_036520795.1 Candidatus Limnocylindrales bacterium | reverse complement strand
GCCGCCGTGATCGCCGCGGACGACCCCGCGGATCCCGACCCGACAACGACGACGTCGTAGTGGTCGGTCACGACGGCCCGGCTCCCGCGATGGCGTACAGCCGCGCCGGGTTCCGCACGAGGAGCCGATCGGTCACGTCGTCGCCGACCCGGCGCCGGAGTCGCGGGACAAAGGTGCGCATCAGGTAGCGCATGCCCGGGCCGCCGTCGTAGGCGCGCAGGTAGTCGCGGGCGCCGAGGTCCAGGCCGAGGACGATGCGATCGGTCAAGTCGTCGGTGACGAGGGCCTCGATCAGGTCGAGCACGACGCTGTCGGGGTGGTACTTCGTGCGGCCGATGGTGTCGTACTCGAGCGTCACGCCGCGCGCCGCGATCTCCACGTGCAGCTCGGCATCGGGGTTGCGATCCATGTGGGCGAGCGCGATCCGGTCGGTCGCCAGGCCGGCGGACTCGAGCAGGTCGACGACATCGTGCCCGGACGTCCCGATCTCGGTGTGGACGAGCACCGCCGCGCCGGTCCCCGACGCGGCGCCCGCGATCGCCTCCAGGCGCCGCTGCTCGCTGCGGGTGATCCGGTGGTACGAGGCGCCGCCCTTGATCGCGCCGGCTCGCGCGGGGTCGAGCGGGAGCCCCGGGTCGTTCCAGTCCGACGGGTGCATCCCCACCGTGAGGTCGGTCACGATCCGGTCCGCGAGCGTCTCCACGGTCGCCGCGTGGACCCAGTGGCCGTCGGGGTAGTGGGTGTCGCGGTGATAGCCGGACGCGGCGATGATCGTGAGCCCGGTTGCGTCCGCGACGGCGCGCATGCCCGCCGGTCGCCGCCCGAGCCCGATCGGCGTCATCTCCACGATCGTGCCGATCCCGGTCGCCTTGCCCTCGAGCGCCTCGGCGATCGAGCGGTCCGGATCGGTGAACGCCTGGCCAGGCATCGCCGGCGAGTCGAGGAACAGGTGATCGTGGGCGTCGACGACGCCGAGCACGCCGACGGGTCGAGGCCCGGAGACGCTGACGACGTGGGCCTCCGGCACGCGAACCTCCTGCGGCGACCATCGACGGGCGACCGCCATGGTACCCGCCGGATCGGGCGGCGACGGGATCGCGCGGGGGTCGATCGGCGGTACCGATTGCCCCAACGTTCCCATTGGTTCCCGCGTGTTTGCTGCGTAAGGTCGCCAAAAGGCCGGGTATGACGCCCGGCCGACGCGTGGGAGGGCAATCTGCCCGTCATTCGCGATCAGCCACCGGTGGCCCGACGCCCGCGAGGGCGCCTCGGCCGGTTCACGCTGCGCTGGGCGGCCCCGTTCATCGGCGTCCTGCTGGCCTACGCGGTGGTGGCCCCGGGTGCCGCCACGGCCGCGACCACGTGGTCCAGGAACCTGTACGTCAACCGGGCGTTCATGTACCAGGACCCGTATCCCACGGCCTGTACCGCGGCCGCCGCGATGATGATGCTCAACACGATCGCCTACCGCGAGACCGGCGGTGACGGGTTCACCTGGACCCCGACCCGGATCAAGGCGGACGCCGGCAACCAGCGCGACATGCTCTCGATCCTGGCCTACGCGCGGTCGCACGACACCCTCCGGGCGAAGGGCCGCGGCTCCGATCCCCACGGCTGGCGGAACGTCCTCAACGCCTTCGGCTGGGGCGAGGATGCGATGCGGGACCCGGCGAAGCGGGTCTACGACGACCGCGCCTACCGGACATTCGACAAGGCCGTGAAGTCCGCGGTTCGGGCGATCGCGCGGCGCTCGATGCCCGTGGGCGTCCTCGGCTGGGCCGGTGGTCACGCCCAGGTGATGACCGGCTACGTGGTCACCGGCGCCGACCCGAGAGTGTCCAACGACTTTGTCGTGCGCTACGTCTACCTGAGCGATCCGCTGGCCGGGAACTCGACCGTCAACCGGAGGCTCAGCCTCGCGAAGTTCCGCTCGGGCCCGCTGCGGACGCGGTTCCAGGCCTATCGCGAGGCCGACAGCCCCTACGACGACCCCTGGACGCCGGGGAACATCAAGAGCTCCGTCGTGCCCAGCCGCGGGCAGTCCGAGTGGTACCACCGCTGGGTCATCCTGCGACCGACCACGCCCGGTGGGCAGACCCCCGACCCGACGCCGGATCCGGATCCAACGGCGTCGCCGGACCCCACACCGACGCCCGACCAGGGCGGGGAACCCGATCCCACCGCGACGCCGGACTCGACCGAGGCGCCTGAACCGACGCCGGACGAGGCCGCCCCAGCCGAGGAGCCGGCCGACTCCTGATCGCGCCGCGTGCGAACCGGCCTTGAACCGCGGGCGTACCGTGGGTACAGGTCGATGAACGTCGCGCGAGGAGGCGTCCGATGCGCTCGTATCTGATCGTGGCCAACCGTACGCTGGCCAGTCCCACCCTCGCCGCCGCCGTCGCCCAGCGCGTCGCCGAAGGCGAGGCAACCTTCCATGTCGTCGTGCCGCGGACGCCGGTCCAGCACGGCCTGACGTGGGACGAGGACGAGGCCGAGGCCGCCGCGCAGCAGCGCCTCGACGACGTGCTCGCCCGCCTGAAGTCCATGGGCGTGGCGGCGACCGGCGAGGTCGGCAGCAAGGACCCCGTCGACGCGGTCCATGACGCGCTGCGCGGGCGCGAGGCAGATGAGATCATCCTGTCCACGTTGCCCGTGCGCGCCTCGCGCTGGCTCGGTCAGGACGTCCCGACCAAGCTCCGGCGGAGCGTGAACGTACCGGTGGAGGTTGTCATCGCTCCCGACGAAGGCGCGCCGGCTGCGGCCGGCTCCGGCGACCAGGCAGCCGACGATCAAGCGCACCGCGTCGCCGACCGCTGAATCCTGCGTCCACGACAGCGATGACCGAGGGGCCGATCTATCCCGTTGATCCGTGGCGGATCCGCGAGCTGACCTTCGACCCCGCGCTGGCGCCTCGGAACGAGACGATCTTCGCGCTCGGCAACGGGCACCTGGGCATGCGTGGGAACCTCGACGAGGATGCCGGCAACGCCGATCACGGGACGTACGTCAACGGCTTCTACGAGGAAGCGCCGATCGTCTACCCCGAGGGCGCGTACGGGTATGCCCGCAACCACCAGGTCCTCCTCAACGTCGCCGACGGCAAGCGCATCGCGCTGTTCGTGGGCGACGACGCGTTCGATCTCGCCACCGGCACGATCGAGGCGTATGAGCGATGCCTTGATCTCCGCGCCGGCGTCCTGACGCGGACCGTCCGCTGGCGATCGCCGGGCGGCGCGACGGTCGACGTCGTCGCCCGGCGGCTGGTGTCGCTCGCCCGGCCGGCCGTCGGTGCGATCGACTTCGCGGTGACGCTGGTCGAGGGCGATGCCCGGATCCGCATCGTGTCCGCGATCAACGCGCGCGTCAGGAACCAGGAGGCCTCCGACGATCCGCGTGTCGGCGCACACCTCCCGGCGAACGTCCTCGAGACGATCCACCACGAGGCATCGGGGACGTTCGGCGCCGTCGTCCAGCGGACCCAGGCAACGCGGCTCGCGATCGTGGCCGCGGCCGATCATGTCGTCCGCAGCGACGGAGCGTCCCTTGACGGCCAGTCGTCGACGGCGGACGAGGGCGGGTTCGCGCTGACCCTCGACGCGTCGCTGGCGCCGGGCGGGTCGCTCGGGGTGACCAAGCTGCTCGCCTACTGCACCTCGCGCGACCACCCCGAGGAAGCGCTCCTCGATCGCGCGCGCGACGCGATCGGCCTGGCGCGCGAGACCGGGTTCGACGGGCTCGCCGCCGAGCAGCGGGCGGTCCTCGACGGGTTCTGGAGCGCCTCGGACGTCGAGATCGACGGGGACGAGATGCTGCAGCAGGGCGTCCGATTCAATTTGTTCTGCCTGTTCCAGTCGGCCGGCCGGGATGGCCGGACGAGCCTGGCCGCGAAGGGCCTGTCCGGCGAGGGCTACGAGGGCCACTACTTCTGGGACACCGAGATCTTCGCGCTGCCGTTCTTCGGCTATACCCAGCCGGGGATCGCGCGGGCCCTGCTGCGCTATCGCTGCGGGATCCTGGACAAGGCCCGAGCGCGGGCTGCGGAGATGAGCCAGCGCGGCGCGCTCTACCCGTGGCGGACCATCGGCGGCGAGGAGGCGTCGGCCTACTTCCCGGCCGGCACCGCGCAGTACCACATCAACGCCGACATCGCGTACGCCATCGAGAAGTACGTCGCCGCCAGCGGCGACCGCTCGCTGCTGCTCGAGGGCGGAGCCGAGGTCGTGTTCGAGACCGCGCGGCTGTGGGCCGACCTCGGCGACTACATCCCGGCGCGCGACGGTGCCTTCTGCATCAACGAGGTCACCGGACCCGACGAGTACACGGCCCTCGTCAACAACAACGGCTATACGAACCTGATGGCGCGCGCGCACCTTCGCTTCGCCGCGCGGCTCGTGGACGAGCTGGCGGCCGACGAGCCCGCCGCCTACGACCTGCTCGCCGCGCGGATCGGGCTGGAGCCTGCCGAGGTGGCCGAGTGGCGCCGCGCCGCGGACCTCATGCGCATCCCGCACGACGCTGCCCTCGGCGTCCATGCGCAGGACGACTCGTTCCTCGACCGCGCCCCGTGGCCGTTCGCGACGACGCCGGCCTCGGAGTACCCCCTCCTTCTCCACTACCACCCGCTGGTGATCTACCGCCACCAGGTGCTCAAGCAGGCCGACGTCGTGCTCGCGCAGGTCCTGCTCGGCAGCCAGTTCACGACCGCGGAGAAGAAGCGCAACTTCGACTACTACGACCCGCTGACGACGGGCGACTCCTCGCTGTCGCCGTGCGTCCAGAGCATCGCCGCCGCCGAGCTCGGGTACGCGGACGCGGCCTACCGCTACTTCATGCGCACCGCGCGGATGGACCTCGACGACGTCAACGGCAACGTCGCCCACGGCGTGCACGTCGCCGCCATGGCCGGGTCGTGGATGTCGCTCATCTACGGGTTCGCCGGACTGCGCGATGACGACGGCTCGATCGCCTTCTCGCCCCGGCTGCCGGACGCCTGGGACCGGCTTGCGTTCCGGCTCGCCGTCGGCGGCGCGACCCTCGCGGTCACCATCACCCGCCACGAGATCAGCTACGCGCTGGTCGGGGGCGACGCGCTCGCCATCCGCCACTTCGGCCGACCGGTCGAGCTGACGGCCGCGGCCCCGGTGGTGATCGGCCTCGATCCCAACCTGCGGGCCGTGATCTTCGACCTCGACGGCGTCATCACGGACACCGCCGAGCACCACTACCGGGCCTGGAAGCGGCTCGCCGCCGAGGAGTCGATCCCGTTCGACCGCGAGCTCAACGAACGGCTCAAGGGCGTGAGCCGGATGGAGAGCCTGGACATCATCCTCGAAGGCGCGGGCCAGACGGCCAGCCTGGCCGACAGGGTCCGGCTCGCCGACCGCAAGAACGCCTACTTCCGGGAATTGATCGACGCGATCACCCCGGCCGACCTGCTGCCGGGCATCGGCGACCTGCTGGCTGACTTGCGTGCACGCGGCGTCCGGAGCGCGATCGCGTCGATGAGCCACAACGTGTACGACGTCGTCCGCCACCTGGGCATCGAGGCGATGGTGGACGTCATCGTCGACCCGGCGACGCTCGTCAAGGGCAAGCCCGATCCGGAGATCTTCCTGGTGGCGGCCGACGTGCTGGGCGTGCGCTACGAGGACTGCGTGGGGATCGAGGACGCCCGGGCCGGTATTGCCGCGATCAAGGCCGCGCGCATGGTCGCGGTCGGGGTGGGGGACGACCTGCCGGGCTGCGACTGGCTGATCTCGGACACCCGCCTGCTGACGGTCGACGCCCTCGCCGGGCTGTTCGGGCGTGCGGAGGCCGCTGGCCGGGCCTCGGATCCGGCGGAGCGCATCGTCTCGGCGGATCCCGCCGCCTAGCGGGAGATCCACTCTGGTCAACTGCGATTTGACGGCGTAGGATGCGCCGAAACCGGCGCACGACTCGCGCCGGCGCGATCGCCAGGACACGACGATCGCTAGCGAGGCGGCGCAGTCGCCTGCCTCATGGAGTGTGCCGGGGTGGGGAGCCTCCACGTCGCCCTGCTGGACGGATTCGAGGACGACACCGTCGAGGTGCTGGTCGCGGACCAGGTCGTCGCCCGACGGTCCGGCGTGACGACGATGACCCAGATCAGCCGCGCCGACGAGTTCGACGTCCAGCTCGGGGGAGCGACGACGCTGGTCGTCCGTCTCCCGGAGCGCGGCCTGCAGGCGACCGTGGACCTCGGTGGTGTTGGGTCGGCGACCAACCTTGGCGTCGCCGTCACCGGGGACGCGATTCAGACCCGGATCTCGGCGGAGCCATTCCGCTTCGCCTGAAAACACCACGGAAGGGGGGTGGTGCCAGCAGCGAGTCGCACCGTCAGTGCACGTAGCTGAGGAGATCCTCCATGGCCATCAAGGTCGAGCCGCAGCCGGAGACTGCGGCGCTCACGGGCTCCGAAGAGGAGGCCTTCGGCATCCCCTTCTGGCCGCCCTTCCGGCTCGCCGCGAGCGGGCTCTACACGTGGCGGTTCCCCATCTCGATCATCCCCAGGCAGCCGATCCCTCTGCCCAAGCTGCCGCCCATCCCGGATCCCGGACCCTGGCGCGGCGGCGACGTCACCGAGGCCGGCGACGGCCAGGCGGTCGACACCGCAACCTCTGCCCTGTTCCCGATCCTCTCCGAGCGGATCCGCCTCGACGTCGATGGCCGCTATCCGCAGATGGTCGTCAGCGGGGACATGTCGACGGGCCTGTTCTCGACGGTGCACTGGATCGCGAACCTGACGAAGACCGGGTCGAACACCTACGTCGGCGCGATCTGGTATCGGGACCCGCCCGTGGCGCCGTTCCCGTACGACAGCGTCAAGGTCACGACGGGCGGCGGCTGGCTGTTCGATCCGCGAACAGCGACCGTCACGTTCAGCGGACCTGGCGGCATCCAGCGCACGCGGACTTACACCTACACGTCACCCTACTTCCACGACGTCGACCTCGAGGTCGACTTCCAGACCGGCGTGACGCCGGCCACGAGCTTCGCCACGTGCTCGCACCCCAACCGACCGGCGACGCTGCCGTGCGAGACGCTCACGATCGGGAAGGTCTTTCAGCGCGCGGGCTTCAACGTCACGTCCTCGCCGAGCGGAACGGTGCCCGTCGCCGGCGCCGGGGCGAACGCGACCTGGAGCAACCAGGAGATGCACGACGCGATGCAGGTCTACTGGTCGCATTACGCCCCCAAGGCGCAGTGGGCGACCTGGATCTTCTTCGCGGCAACGCACGACATGGGCCACGGCCTCGGCGGGATCATGTTCGACGACATCGGCCCGCAGCAGCGCCAGGGAACGTCGATCTTCATCGACTCGTTCATCTCGGATCCGGCGCCGGCGGGCGATCCCGCCCCCGCGGCCTTCATCGACCGCATGCGGTTCTGGACCGGCGTTCACGAGACGGGCCACGCATTCAACCTCGCGCACGCGTGGCAGAAGTCGCTCACGTCGGGTGGCAAGGGCCCCTGGCTGCCGCTCGTCGACGAGCCCGAGTCGCGCTCGTTCATGAACTACCCGTACTTCGTGGCCGGCGGCACGACCGCGTTCTTCGCCGACTTCGAGTACCGGTTCAGCGACCAGGAGCTGCTGTTCATGCGGCACGCGCCGTCCAGCTTCGTCCAGCAGGGCAACGCCCTGTGGTTCGACCATCACGGCTTCCTCGGCGCCAACGCCCTGCCGGAGCCGACCTACCAGCTCGTCGTCCGCGCGAATCGTGACCGACCTTCGTTCGAGTTCATGGAGCCGGTCACGCTCGAGCTCAAGCTCACCAACGCCACGGCTCAGCCGCAGATCGTGGACGAGCACATCCTGGACGTCGATCAGGGGCTCGTGGTGATCATCACCAAGAAGGGGGAGCCGACCCGTCAGCTCCTGCCGATCGCTCGCCTCTGCCGTCAGGCCAGTCAGAAGGTGCTCCAGCCCGCGGAGTCGGTGTACGCGCCGATGCTCGCGTCGGTGGGGCCGAACGGCTGGAACATCTCGGACCCCGGCACGTACGGGATCCAGGTGTGCCTGCATCTGCCGACGGGCGAGGACATCCTGTCGAACGAGCTCCGCGTCATCGTCGAGCCGGCCCGCACGACGGAGGACGAGACCCTCGCGCAGGACTACTTCACCGAGGACGTGGGGAGGGTGATCGCCCTCGAGGGCAGCCGCGTGCTGGACACCGCGACGGACACCCTGACGGAGATCGCCGACAAGCTCCGCCATCGGCGGGTCGCCGTCCACGCGAACCTGGTCCTCGGCGTGCCGCTGGCCACCGAGTACAAGGTCCTGTCGCGCAACCGCAAGCACGACGGGCAGCAGTACCGGATCGAGGCGCTGCCCGCCCGGCCGGAAGAGGCCAAGGACCGGCTCGTTTCGGCGCTCAGCGGGGACCCGACGCGCTCCGCGGAGTCGTTCGGTCACGTCCGCTACAAGGAGTCCGTGGACCAGCTCACCGGGTTCCTCGAGTCCGCCGGCGACGCCGCGGACGCCTACAAGCAGCAGGACATCATGCTCGAGACCCTGTCCGGGCGCGAAGTGCGCGGCCGCAAGGTGCTCGACTCGGTCCTCAAGGAGATCAAGACGAAGCGCGACAGCCTCGCCTCGGCGGCAGGCGTCAAGTCGCGCTAGCCACGAGCAGCGGCCGGCCCGTCCGCCGTCCCGGCGGCGAGCCGGCCATCCCCGCCCCTTCGCGCCTGAGCGCCGCGGCCGGGCGGGCCGCGTCAGCCGCCGGCCATCGCCGGCAGGAGCAGCACCGTGTCGCCGGGGCCAAGGGGCGTCGCCAGGTCCTGGAGGTGGCGGACGTCGGTCTCGTTCACGAACACGTTCACGAACCGGTTGATCCCCCCGGACGCGTCGAGCAGCCGCGGCCCGAGGTCCGGGTAGGCGGCGACGAGCGCGCCCAGCGCTTCGCCGACGGTCGCGCCCTCGACCTCGATCAGCTTCTGGCCGCCGGCCGACGTCCGGAGCACCGGCGGGATGCGGACCTGGCTCATGCCGACAGCCAGTCTTCGAACGCCGCGAACCGGGCCGGGATGACGGGTGTGAGCCCGGGCCGCCCGGGTTCGGCAGGCCGATCCTCGATGCCGAACCGGACCGCGTCCGGCGTCTTGAGGCCGTTGCCCGTGAGCAGGGCGACCACCTCGTCGCCGTCGCGGATCGTCCCGTTGCGGCGCGCGGCCTCGGCTGCGGAGATCGTCACGCCGCCGGCGGTCTCGGTGTAGACGCCCTCGAGCGTCGCCGTCCGGCGGATCGCGTCGGCGGTCGCCTCGTCGGTGATGGCCTCGATCGACCCCTCCGATGCACGCGCGAGCTCCACCGCGTAGCGGCCGTCGGCCGGGTTGCCGATGGCCAGCGATCGGACGATGGTGTCGGGCGTCCTGACGGGCTCGATGTCCGAGCGACCGGCCGCAAAGGCCGTCGCGACCGGGGCGCAACCGGCGGCCTGCCCGCCCACGAACCGGACGGGCTTCGCGGCCACCCAGCCGAGCTCGACCAGCTCCTCGAACGACCGGGCCAGCCTCGTGACCATCGCGCCCGAGGCGATCGGGGCGACGATGACGTCGGGCAGGCGCCAGCCGAGCTCCTCGGCGATCTCGTAGCCGAGGGTCTTGCTGCCCTCGGCGTAGAACGGGCGGAGGTTGACGTTGACGAGGCCCCAGGGCAGCTCGTCGGCGACCTCGAGGCACAGGCGATTGACGTCGTCGTAGGTGCCGTCGATCCGGACGACCGTCGCGCCGTAGGCGAGGGCGTGCTCGATCTTGGCGGGCTCGAGGTCGGCGGGGACGAACACGAACGCGGGCACGCCGATGGCCGCCGCGGCCGCGGCGGTGGCGCCCGCGAGGTTGCCGGTGCTCGCGCAGCCCAGCGCCTCGAGGCCGAACGAGGCGACGCGAGCCGCCGCGATGGCGACCGCGCGGTCCTTGAACGACAGTGTGGGGTTGCGGGTGTCGTCCTTGATCAGCAGCCCCTCGATGCCGATCGACGCGCCGAGGCGGCTCGCGCGCAGCAGGGGCGTGCTGCCGACCGCCAGCCCGCGTTCCGGCGCGGCGTCCACGGGGAGGAGCTCGAGGTAGCGCCAGATGCCCGGCCGGCGCCCCGCGATCGCGGCGGGGTCGACGAGTCGCCCGACCTGCGCCAGGTCGTAGTCCACCTCGAGGGGCCCGAAGCAGGCGGCGCAGACGTAGTTCGGCCCGATGACCTCGGGCGTGCCGCAGTTGCGACAGATCAGGCCGCGGATGCGCGGCGCCGCCGCCGCGGCATCGGCCGTGGGCGCTGCGGTGGAGCTCGCGAGCTCGAGTGCCATGGAAGCCGGTCCTTTCGGGAGACGACGCCGGGACCGGAGAAACGAGAAGGACCCTCCACGAGGAAGGGTCCCAGGGGGTTCGCCCTATCTCGCAGGAAGACCTGCCCGGAATTGGCACCTTGCCGGCATCCCGCCGGTAGGTTGTCGTGGCTTCAACGGGCCGGTCCCTCCGCCACTCTTGATAGTGCTCTTCAGTTGCGCGGATGGTACGAAGGGAAGCGGACGACCGTCAAGGCCGCCGCTCCTTCTGCGCCAGGCGCCCGCAGGCGGGTTTGCGTGGCGCGCTAGGCTGCGCGGCATGAAGCGAAGAAGCCCCCTGCGCCACGCGATGGACCGGTTCATGGCCGACCCCGCCTCGGTGAGGAACGCCGCCTACGTGATGATCGTGTTCACCGTGGGCATCGTGCTCGTCGGCGGGGTGATCGTGTGGGTGTTCGACTCGCGGGACTTCCCGGACCTCGGCGGCGCACTCTGGTACACGCTGCAGACGGTCACAACCGTGGGTTACGGCGACAAGGTCCCGACGGAGGGCGTCGGTCGATTGGTGGGGGCGTCGGTGATGGTCGTCGCCGTCGCGCTGATCGCGATCCTGACGGCTTCGATCACCTCAACGTTCGTCGAGGCTGCCCAGCGGCGCAATCGGGCCGGACTTGAGGCCCAGGAACGAGACTCGGCCGAGGCCCTGCAGCAGCAGCTCGACGAGATTGTCGCCAGGCTCGCGGCGATCGAGACCGAGCTCAAGCGACCGGACGCTCGCGCCGCCACGGCGGTGGAGGAGCACCGTCCCTAGGCTCGCCAGCTGGCCGTGCCGGTCCACCGTCGAGCCGGACCGTCAGGGGGCGGCGACTTCGGCAGAGGATTCGGCCGCGGCCGAGTCGCCAGGCTTGTCGGGCTCCTTGGCGACCTCGGCCGAAGGGTCGTCGACGTCGAGCAGGTAGCCGATCCCCTGGAACGTCTTGATCCGGCCCGGCTCGCCGGGGAGCGCGCCTAGCTTGCGTCGGACGCGGCTGACCCAGACGCGCAGGTACTGCAGGTCGTCGCGGTACTCGGGCCCCCAGACCTTGGTCAGGAGCTCCGTGTGGAGGACGACCTTGCCGGCGTTCGCGGCCAGGTGCTGGAGCAGGAGCCACTCGGTCCGCGAGAGCTGGACCAGCTCGCCGTTGCGCAGCACCATGCGCCGCTCGAGGTCGATCTCGATGTCGTCGAAGCGCACGATCCCGGCGGGCGACGATGCCCCGGTGCTGCGACGGAGCACGGCGCGGATGCGCGCGGCCAGCTCATCGGGATGGAACGGCTTCGCGATGTAGTCGTCGGCGCCGAGGTCGAGGCCCTTCGCCTTGTCGGCGGTCGATCCCTTTGCGGTCAGCAGGATCACGGGCACGGCCCGCCCCTCGCGCAACTGGCCCATGACCTCGATCCCGTCGATGTCCGGCATGACGATGTCGAGCAGGACCACGTCGGGCCGGTACTCCTCGGCCTTGCGCAGTGCCTCCTCGCCGTTGGAGGCGGTGATCACGCGGAATCCGTCCTCGGACAGGGAGATCGCGACGAGCTTCGTGATCCGGGGCTCGTCGTCGGCCACGAGGACCAACGGCTGGGACGCCATGCACACACTCCGATCGACGCCCGGAGCCCACGCGCAAGCACGCCGGGGCCAGACGCCCACGCGAGCCATGATGCCCGCTCGCTACGACGGGCGGCTCGGTACAGGTCCCGGCCCGGCGTTACATCGGCATATCAGATTGGCCCTCGCGCCGCGGAGGTTCAGTCCTCCTCGTCGCTCCGATAGCGCGGCAGCACGAACGAGAACTCGCTGCCGCCGCCAGGTCGCGCCGTCGCCCAGATCCGCCCGTTCATCGCGCCGACCAGCCGGCGCGACACGTACAGGCCGATGCCCGCGCCGCCGGCCATCTTGGCCGTCGACGGGGAGCGGAAGAAGGGGTCGAAGATGGCCTCGGCCTCGAGCGGGTCGATGCCCGGACCCTCGTCCCGCACCCGCACCGCGACGCCGTCGGGGTCCAGCTCGACGACGGCCGTCACGGGCCCCGCCCCCGCGCTGTACTTCGCCGCGTTCGAGAGCAGGTTGCGCAGGACCTGGGTGATGCTGGTCTCGTCGCCGCTCACCGCGGGGAGGTCGGGCGCGACGACGACCTCGAAGGTCACCAGCGGCCAGCGGCCGCGCTCCTGGTCGACGACCGAGGGCACCAGGTGCTGGAGGAGGGCCGGCTCGTCGCCCAGCTCGAACCCCTCGTCGAAGCGCGCCAGCACGAGCAGGTCCTCGACCAGCCGGTACAGGCGGTCGGACTCGCTCGCGATGTCGGCGAGGATCTCGTTCGCCATGGCCGGATCGAGCGTCTTGCCCGGCTTGGACAGGACGGCCGCGCCACCGTAGATCGTGGTCACGGGCGTCCGCAGCTCGTGCGACAGCAGGCCCAGGAACGCCTCGCGGAGCGCCTGGCCCTGGCGGAACGCGGTGACGTCGCGGCACACGATCACGGTGGACGGCGAGGCGAGGCCCGCGGCCTCGGCGACGGGGTACGAGGTGACCTCGATCCACGCCGGCGGTCGCCCGATCAGGCGGTACTCCGCGGGTCCTCGGTCGAGCGCGGCTGGCCGCTCGTCGTCGGCATCGAGCAGGCGGTCCAGCAGCCCCTCGATCGATGACACGGGGCCGGCGAGGAGCCGGATCGCGGCTGGATTGAGCATCCGGATCGAGCCGTCGGGGTCGGTCACGAGGATGCCCTCGCCCAGGGCGCCGATCGCCGCCTCGAGCTCCGCCGCGTGGCGCCGTTCGCGATCCGCCAGCATCCCGACGGCGCCGTGCATGCGTGCGTTCTCGAGCGCCCGACCGGCACGGTCGCCCAGCTGCTCCGCGATGAGCACTTCGTCGGCGTCGTAGGCGCGGTCCTCGCTGCGCAGGAACACGAGCGCGCCGGTCGCTTCCGCGTGGACCTGGATCGGGACCCCCAGCCCCCACCGGAGGTCGAGCGTCGCCAGTGAGGTGACGTCCTGCTCGACGCCGAATGCGCCGAACGCGCCCTCCCGCGCGACCCGCGCGACCGCGCTCTCGTCCGCGAGATGCGCCAGGGCGGCCTCGATGCGTGCCGCATCCGCGCGCGTCGTGGGATCGGCGGTCGCGACGTGCCGCCGCGCGCCGCCATCGGCGAGCACGTCGACGATGCAGACGTCACCCAGCAACGGCAAGGCGAGCTTCGCGAGGCGATCGACGATCTCGTCGTAGTCGAGCGAGATGCCCAGCTCGCGGCCGGCCAGCGCGAGCAGGTCGAGCCGGCGCTGGATCGCCTCGGCGTGATGGAGGGCGGCCCGCTCCGCGTCGAACAGGCGGCCGCGCTCCATGGCGCCGGCACCGAGTCGCGCCAGCGCGGCGATGAACGCCTGGCGGTCCGGCGCGAGTGGGTGTGGATGGTTCCAGGTGAAGCCCAGGACGCCGAACCGGCGGCCGTCCACTTCGAGCGGCACCGCGGCCACGGCTTCCAGCGTCGGCGTCACGCCCAGCTGCTTGAACGTCGAGCCGTACCGGTCGCGATAGGTCACCGGATCCTCGATGAACACCGGCTCGCCGGTCCGGGCGACGTCGGTCGCGGGCATCGGGGTATCCAGCGACAGGTGGGCGAGCGGCCGGGCCCGGCTGTCAGGGTGCCCTCGCCAGTCGATCGCGGTCAGGGCCTCATCGCCTGGCTCGATCAGGAACACCGCGGCTCCGTCGGCGCGCAGGGCGGCGATCCCGCGCGACATCAGGAGGTCGGTGATCTGGGCGGTGGTGAGGGCGCCGGCCAGCTCGGTCGCGAGCGCCTGGAGGGCCTCGAGACGGCGCTTGGCGAGCTCCCTGTCTCGCTCGCGGCGCGGGGCGCGACTGAGCGCCCGCGACGTTCTCAGGCGGCGCGCGACCCGGCCGGGACCCGCGCGCAGGGCCCGGAGCGGGTCGCGCGAGGCGTCCTCGGGCGCCTGGGCGGGTGCGTCATCGGCGGGGGCGAGGGACTCCGGTTCGATCATCTGGCGTCAGGCTCCGACGGCCTGGCCGGGATCCGGCATGGCATCGGCGGCGAGGATGACGAGTGCGGCGTCCAGGAGATCGCGGGCCTCGAAGTCGGCGGGGCGATGCGCGAGATTGCGATCCGGGTCGGACGGTCCCACCAGGATCGTCCTTAGCCCACTGCGTGCACGCATCTCGCCGCATCGGGTCGCGTTGGCGGTCACCAGCCAGCCGGTCGCATCGTCGGGGACGCCGTCGAGCGACTCGATCGAAGGCAGTCCATCGCTCGCGCTGACGTCGACCGCGCTCGCCCGACCGAACATCACGACGCGACAGTCGGCTTCAACGAGGTGGCGGATCGCGGCATCGGCCTCGGGCTGGACGCGCTGCTCCATCTCACGTCCCACGCGCGTTTCGATCTCCAGCGCCTCGCGATCGACCCAGACGGTGACCCGCGTCTCACCCATGTGGTGTTCGCCCTCACGACCCCTGCCCACGGACGCACCGCGTACGGGCAGCGGTCCCCATGTTGCAACCGTACTCCTGCCGGCGAGCGCGACACGCGTACGAAGCCGGCCGGCCCGTTGCAACGGCGTGTCAGGGCGGCCGCCTGCCTCAGCCCGGCACCTCGCCGCGATCGAGCCGCACGACGCGACGATCCGTGACGATCGCGGTGATCAGGCCGGCGGGGGTCACGTCGAAGGCCGGGTTCAGCGCACGCGTCCCCGCCGGTGCCGTCCGCACGCCCCGAAAACCCGTCACCTCGTCGCCGGCACGCTCCTCGATCGCGATGTCGCCCCCCGACGCCGTTGCCGCATCGACGGTCGACTCGGGTGCCACGACCAGGAGCGGGACGCCTGCGTGGCGTGCGGCGATCGCGAGCGAGAGGCTGCCGATCTTGTTCGCCGTGTCGCCATTGCGCGCGATCCTGTCAGCCCCGATCAGCACGACGTCCACGCCACCGCCCACCAGGACAGAGGCTGCCGCGCCGTCGACAACGAGCCGGAACGGGGCACCCATCTCCGCCAGCTCCCACGCGGTCAGTCGTGCTCCCTGGAGCAGCGGCCGGGTCTCGAGCGGGAGGGCCTCCTCGAGCGCGCCGCGCGCGTGGAGCTCCCCGATGACGCCCAACGCCGTCCCTCGCTCCACGGCGGCGAGCGCGCCCGTGTTGCAGATCGTCATGGCGCGGACCCGCGGCCGGTCGACGAGCCCGGCGATGAGGTCCGCGCCGCGAGTCGCCATCGACGCGCAGGCGGCGATGTCCTCGTCGCGGATCCGGAGGGCTTCCGCGAGCGTCGCGTCGGGACCGCCGGGCAGGCAGGCGAGCGCGCGATCCACGCCCCAGGCCAGGTTCACAGCCGTGGGTCGAGCCGCTCGAAGGCGGTGGGCGCCTGCATGCACGGCAGCGCTGTCACCGGCGTGCCGCGCGGCCAGGAGTGCCACGCCGAGCCCG
>DATDJA010000283.1:0-7771 GCA_036520795.1 Candidatus Limnocylindrales bacterium | reverse complement strand
TGGCGACGCGACGGACGCGGCGCTCGAGGCGGGGGGCCACGGTGCGGCCGTCGATTCGCGGCGCTACGGCCCAGTGACGGTCGATGCCCTCGTCGCGCGGGCGTGGCTCCGGTACTGGCCGGCGGGACGGATCGGGCGCATCGGGCGGGCCGGCGGTTCCGGCGAGGCGCCGCCCGCGTAGGATCGGGCGATGGACGACCTGCGCGCGACACTCGCCGGCTTCGACGCCGACGCCCCGCTCCCCCCGGCGCCCGAGCCCTGGGCATCCATGCCGACACCCGCCGAGCGGCCCGGGCCGCCGTGGGCGATGGCCGAGATGATCGCGGCGGAACCCGGGCTCGCCGATCGCGTGGCCGCCCGGCTCATCGCGGACGGCTCGGCCGACGCCCTGGCCTCGCTCGTGCGTCAGACGGCGGCGGACGGCGCGCCCGTCGTGGTCACGGGATGCGGCACGTCCGAGCACGCGGCGATGGCCGTGGCCGCGATCCTGCGCGACGCCTGGCGCGCCGCGCGCCTCTCCGGCCGTGGACCTGTCGCGGCCCAGGCGTTCGAGCTTGCCCTCGATCCCCCGGCGGGCGGCGCCGTGATCGGGATCAGCCACGAGGGTGGGACGACGGCCACGATCCACGCGCTGGCCGCGGCCCGGGCGGCGGGCGCACGGACGGCGCTGATCACGGGGAGCGCGGCCTCGCCCGCGGCCGCCGGGACCGACGCCATCGCGGCGACGGTGGAGATGGACCGCAGCTGGTGTCACACGGTGGGCTACGTGTCCCCGATCGTCGCCGCGGTGGCCGCGGCGGGTGCGCTGTCGGGGAATGTCGTCGCCTCGGGCGCGCTGGGGCGGCGGGTGCGCGACGGGCTCGAGGCCGCACATGCGGCCGGGGCCGACGGGTCGCGGCCGGACGTTGCGATCGCCTCGCTGATCGCGGCCGCCTCGCATCTCATCGTCGTCGGGACGGGCGTGGACATGGTCACCGCGCGGGAGCTGGCGCTCAAGGTCGAGGAGGCCTCGTGGCTCCCGGCATCGGTGCGCGACCTCGAGACGTTCCTCCACGGGCACCTGCCGGCGACCGGACCCGAGACCGCGGTGGTGCTGGTGCTCACCGAACGTGCCGGGCTCGCGGCGCGGGCCAAGCGGGCACGGCAAGCCCTCGCCGCGGCGGCGGCCCTGGGGATCCGGCCCGCCGCGATCCTCGGCGCGGACGCCGCGGCGCTCATCCCCGACGCGCTGACTCCCGGCGGCCGGATCGTCGTTCCGGAGGCGCCGGCCTTGCCCGCGGCGGTTGCGTCCCTGCTCGGCGCGGCGGGGCCGCTCCAGCTGGTCACGCTGGAGATCGCCGCGGCGCGGGGCACGAACCCCGACCTGATCCGGCGCCACGAGGCCGCCTACCTGCGCGCGGCCGACCTCGCGGACGATCCGAGCCTCTAGCGCGCGAAGTTCGGGCGCCCAGCGTTCCATCTGGCGGATGACGCCTCCAGACTGCACGCACGGCGAGCAGATCACCGGATTTCGTCGGCTTATCCGCCGAACCGGTCGCCTGGCGTGCAGGTCAGCGGGCCAACCGCTGGAGTGAACGCCAGGCGATCAGCCGAGCAGGGACCCCGCCGGCCTGTGGCGTATGGCGGTGACGCTCGACCGATGCCCGGGCTCAGTGCTGCGGGTCGGCGAACCGCGCTGCAGGGCTCGCTGCGCGAGCATCGAGCGAGCGAGCGTGCTCCTCCGGACAGCGCTTCCATGGACCGACAGCCGACCCGTGCCATGATCGGTGGCATGACCCAGCAGTTCGCGCGCGTGCCCGCCGATGCCGGCGACGTCGTCCGCCAGGTGCGCGGCTTCGGAGGCGTGCCTTGGTCGCGGCTCTTCCGCTACCTGCGGCCGCAGCTCCCGATCTTCTCGGTCGCAATCGTCGGCCTGCTGATGAGCTCGGTCATCGGGCTCCTGTTCCCACTGATCATCGCCGGGATCACCGGCGAGGTGGTCGGCGGCGGCGACTCTGCCGACCTCGACCGGCTCATCGCACTCCTGATCGGGCTGTTCTGCATCCAGGCCGTGGGCAGCTTCATCCAGACCTGGCTGCTCGGCGTCGTCGGCGAGCGGGTCGTCGCCCAGCTCCGCGGAGAGCTGTACGGCCGGCTGGTGACGCTATCGCTCGACTTCCACGGGCAGCATCGCGTCGGCGAGCTCGTGTCCCGCCTCTCGAGCGACGTCACCCTCGTGCGGACCCTGCTCACCCAGACCGTCACGAGCCTGCTCTCGTCGGTCATCGGGCTCGTCGGGTCGGTCATCATCCTGTTCACCCTCAGCCCGTCGCTCCTGCTCGTGGTGCTGCTGCTGGCGCCGGCGCTCATCGCGGTCGCCATCGTGTTCGGGCGTCCGCTGCAGCGGGTCAGCACGCAGGTCCAGGACACCATCGCGAGCAGTACGACCACGGCAGAGGAGGTCCTGTCCGGGATCCGCGTGGTCAAGAGCTACGTGCGCGAGGACTGGGAGCTCAAGCGCTACGACGTCGATCTGCAGGGGGTCGTTACCGCAGGATCGCGCCTGGCCCTGTGGCGGGCGGGCTTCGGGGCGCTCATGGGCTTCCTCGGGTTCGGTGCCATCGCGGCCCTGCTCTGGTACACCGGTCACCAGGTCATCGAGGGATCGCTCGGGATCGGCACCCTGACCGGGTTCCTGCTCTACGGCGTGGCCATCGGCGCGAGCCTCGGCTCGATCGCCGGGCTATATGGCCAGTTTCGCGAGGGGACGGGCGCGGTGACCCGGGTGTTCGAGATCATCGACACCCGCCCGACCGTGGTCGATGCGCCCGATGCCGTCGCGATCGGCCCGACCGAGGGCCGCATCACGCTCAACGGTGTGACCTTCGCCTACGAGGCGGGCCACCCGGTCCTGCGATCCATCGACCTCGACGTCGGGGCAGGGGAGAGCCTTGCCCTGGTGGGGCCGTCCGGATCGGGCAAGACCACGCTCGTCGGCCTGATCCCACGTCTGTGGGACGTGTCCGCGGGCAGCATCGCCATCGATGGTCAGGACGTCCGGAACGTCACGACGGCGAGCCTGCGCGAGCGGATCGGCCTCGTGGCCCAGGAAGCGACGCTCTTCGGCGGCACCATCCGCGACAACATCCGGTACGGCCGCCTCGACGCGACCCAGGACGAGATCGAGGCCGCCGCCAGCGACGCCAATGCCCATGCGTTCATCGCGGCGCTCTCCGACGGGTACGACACCATCGTCGGCGACCGCGGGATGCGCCTCTCGGGCGGCCAGCGCCAGCGCGTTGCGATCGCCCGGGCGATCCTCAAGGACCCTCCGATCCTGCTGCTCGACGAGGCGACAAGCTCGCTCGACAACGAGTCGGAGCGGCTCGTCCAGGAGGCGCTCGATCGACTCAAGGTCGGCCGGACGACGATCATCGTGGCCCATCGACTCTCGACGATCCGCGCCGCCGACCGCATCGCCGTGCTCGACGACGGCTGGCTCGTGGAGCTCGGGACGCAGGACGAGCTGCTCGCGCACGACGGCCTGTACGCCCGCCTGCACCGACTCCAGTTCACCCAGCCCGATGAGCTCGACGGGTCCTCGACCAACCCGCTCGAGGTGGTCGTCGGCTGATCCTTGGCCGCGACCGTCAGCAAGCTACCCGCCCGCCGGCCTGCGCCGTATACGTGACAGGTTTACCGGACGGGTTGCCGACCCGTTGCGATCTTCGCGGAGGCTCTCCACGCCCCGATGTGGCCCGGAATATTCGCCACACATCTGCGCGAGTGGATAGCGGCCCCTCGGGTTCTTGCACTCGAGCCTGGTAACCCGGGTACACATACGGCGGGCGACAGCGAGACGCCGGGCGATCAGCCGAACAGCGACTCCGCGGCGAGGTCGATCATGTCGAGATCGCGGGGCAGGAAGTCCTGGAGCATGATCCGCTCGACCCCGGCGTCGTCGAACCGCCCGAGCGCCTTCCGCGCCTGATCGGGCGTGCCGTGGATCCAGCGCGCGCGACGCGGCGCGAACCACGCCTCGGCGCCCTCGGACTCGCCGAACGACGTCAGCAGGTCCGACTCGCGAGCCTTCACCTCGTCGGCGTCGCGACCCATGAGCAGGCCGACCATCGCCGAGTGCACGATCGACGACGGCTCGCGTCCCGCGGCTTTCAGGGTCTCGTCGAGCGCGGCGAACTTCTGGACCGCGACCGCGGGGCTCGCCGATGAGAGGTTGAACTCGTCGGCGTACCGGGCGGCGATCCGGAACGAGCGCGGTGACCCCTCGCCGCCGACGATGATCGGCGGCCGCCCGCCGTTCCGGGCCGGGAGGGCGCTCGGCTTGGGCTGGAACAGCGAGTCCTCGATCGCGTAGTGCTTGCCGATGAACGACCAGCCGTCCGGCTCGTCCCACAAACCACGCAGGATCTCCAGCGTCTCCTCGAGCATCTCGGCCCGCTCACCGATCTCCGGGAACGGGAACCCATGCCGCCGATGCTCCGCCGCGTGCCATCCGGCGCCGACGCCGATCTCGATCCGCCCGCCGCTCATCTCGTCGATCGTCGCCGCGACCTTGGCGAGGTTTCCGGGGTTTCGGTAGGTCACCGGCGACACCAGCGCACCGAGGCCGATCCGCTCCGTGTCGCGCGCCAGACCCGCCAGGACCGCCCACGCATCTGTTGTGGGTCGGCCAGAACCGCCCGGAAAGCTCTCGTAGTGGTCAGAACGGAACAGGGTCTCGAAGCCTGCCGCCTCGGCGCGGAGGGCGACGGCGAGCTGCTCGTCGTAGCTGAGACCCTGCTGGGGCTCGATCATGAGCGCGAAGCGCATCTCGACTCCTGCACGTTGGGCAAATCATCCATGTTGACAGGATGATTTACATGAGTACCATCATTCACGTGACACAAACTATTGATGCGGCCGCAACAACCCGCGGACGCCGCGACTCCACGAGCGATCAGCTGACCGACAGCATCATCGCCGACTTCCGCGTCACGATTGGCGCGATGAAGTGCGCGATGAGCGAACGCCTCGTGCGCCTGGGCATCAGCATGGCCCAGCTCAACATCATGTACACGTTGCAGCGCAGCGGCGAGATGCCGATGAGCCGTCTCGCGGAGCTGTTGAACGTGTCCCTGTCCAACGCGACGGGCCTGATCGACCGGATGGAGGAGCGCGGGTTCATCGAACGCACCCGTGTCCCCGAGGACCGGCGGGTCGTGCTCGTCCACGTGACCGAAGCCGGCACGCGGATGATCCAGGAGAACGACGCCCTCAGCGACGAGCTGATGCGCGATGTCCTGGCCCGCCTGGACCGGGCGGAGCTCCCGGTCATCGCCCGTGCCGTCGCCGAGGTCCGCGCGGCGCTCGAGGCGACCGCGGCCCAATCTGCACCGGATTGGCGCCCGATCTCCACACAAAACCCACGATCGCGCTAGACGATCCACAACGCGACCCCGCGTTCGGCCCGCTCCCGGCCGTTCGCCCCGACCACGCCCTGAAGGAGGGATGAACGGAACCCATGGAAAGCCTCCCTGCCACGTACGAAGTGCCGTCGCTGGAAGAAGATCCGGCGCTCGGGCTGAGCCACCGGGCGAAGATGGAGATCCTCTTCGCCGTCATGCTCGGCCTGTTCCTCGGCGCCCTGGACCAGACGATCGTCGGTCCGGCGCTCCCCACCATCGTGACCCAGCTGTCGGGCAACGACTACTACGTCTGGGCGATCACGATCTACCTGCTCACATCCACGATCAGCGTCCCGTTCTGGGGCAAGCTGTCCGACGTCTACGGCCGCAAGCCGATCTTCATGATCGGCATCGTGATCTTCCTGATCGGATCCGCGTTGTCGGGCCTCAGCCAGAACATGGCGATGCTCATCCTCTTCCGAGGCATCCAGGGCATCGGCGCCGGATCGCTGTTCCCGGTCGCGCTGGCGGTCATCGGTGACCTGTTCACGCCCCAGGAACGCGGCAAGTACCAGGGCCTGTTCGGTGCCGTGTTCGGCATCGCGTTCGTCGCCGGCCCGCTCATCGGCGGCTTCCTGACCGAGAGTGTCGGCTGGCACTGGATCTTCTACGTCAACATCCCGATCGGGATCATCGCGCTGATCGTCATCCAGCGGCTCCTGCCGACGGTCAAGACCAAGTCGGCGACCCGCAACTTCGACCTGATCGGCGGGTTCATCTTCACCGTCGCCATGGTGTTCCTGCTGGTCGGCCTGACCAACAAGCAGTTCAGCGACTGGTCGGACTTCTCGGTCGGCGGGTTCATCGCCATCGGCCTCGTCGGGACCCTGCTGTTCATCTTTGCCGAGTCGCGCGCCAAGGAACCGATCATCCCGCTCGACCTGTGGAAGGGCCGCACCTACTCGGCCACCATGGTCTCGGTCTTCTTCGCCGCCTTCGCGTTCTTCGGCGCGATCGTGTTCCTGCCGCGCTGGTTCCAGGTGGTCGAGGGCTTCTCCCCCACCAACTCCGGCCTGGCGGCCCTGCCGCTGATGATCGGCCTGATCTTCAGCTCGATCGTGTCCGGCCTCATCGTGTCCAGGACGGGCCACTACAAGTGGCTGATCGTGGGCTCGACGATTTTGATGGGATTCGCCGTCCTCCTGATGACCAGCCTGACCAAGGACACGTCCGTGCCGATGGTCTGGCTGTGGATGCTCATCGCCGGCCTGGGCGTCGGCCCGACGTTCTCGGTGCCGACGATCGTCATCCAGAACGCGGTGCCGTTCCGCCAGCTCGGCGTCGCGACATCGAACCTCACCTTCTTCCGCCAGATCGGCGGCACGATCGCCCTGGCCTTCGTCGGCACCATCTTCGGGACGACGTTCAAGGACCAGCTCGTGCCCCAGATGCAGGCTGCCGGCGTGCCGGCACCCGTCCTGGCAGGCTTCGGCCAGGCGAGCGCCGGTGGCGGGTTCGACTTCAACCAGCTGACGGGCGTGGGCGACATGGGCGCGGCCATCCTCGCCTCGGTCCCGCCGGCGTTCCAGGCGATCGTCGCCCCCGCCGTCCCCGCGATGGTCGAGGGCATCCACGGCGCCTTCAGCCTCGCCGTCGGGCAGACCTTCTGGCTCGGCGTGTTCGGTGCGATCGTCGCGACCATCGCGGCCGTCGCGATCAAGGAGATCCCGCTGCGGACCTCCAACGAGCAGCCGGTGTACGGCGAAGCTCCGGCGGCCGCCGGCCTGGCCCCCAAGCCGGTCGCGGAGGGTATCGCTCGCAGCACGAGCCAGCCGACCGCCGACTGATCCTCAAGGCTCCTCAGCACGGCCCGGTCGCCCACGGCGGCCGGGCCGTTCCATGTCCCGCGCTACCATCGGCCGCGTGACCGAGATCCTGGCGTTCCCCTCCAACCTGCTCGTCGTCGGTGCCGCTGATGCCCCGTTTCGCGCGACGATTTCGGTCACCGACCTGCCGTCGGGGGCCATGAGCCGCGTGTCGTTCGGTGACCTCGACGTCCTGCTCGCCCACACGGACCAGGGCCTCGTGGCCGTCGACGATCGCTGCCCGCACATGTCGGCGCCGCTCTCGATCGGCGAGCTCGAGGGCTGCGTCGTCGCCTGCCCCCTCCACTCCGGGCGCTTCGACCTCGCGAGCGGCGAGCCCGTCCAGATGCCGACCACCGGCGGCCTGTGGCCCGACGGCCGCTACGAGCCGGTCTGGTCGCCACCCGGCCGTGAGCCCAAGGAGGACCCGCCCGGGATCAAGGCCGAGGCGCGCCGCCTCACGCGGGTCCGTCGCTTGCGCTACTACCCGGTCCGGGTCGTCGACGGGATCATCGAGGTGGC
>DATDJA010000282.1:0-2090 GCA_036520795.1 Candidatus Limnocylindrales bacterium | reverse complement strand
GGCCGCCGCAAGCGCGTCCAGATCGGCGCCGTCCAGGCGCCTGCCCTTGGTCCAGCGGGCGCCGCCCACGCGCAGGTCGCGCGCGAGAACGGCTCCTCGCAAGTCACCGGACGGTGGACGGCCCGGGACGATTCGCTCGAGCCGCACCCGGCAAGATCCGCGGGGTTCCGCGGCGTCCGGCGCCGCTCAGGCCAGGCGGGCCAGCGCCGCCGCGATCGCCCGTCGCGTGTACACGACCGCCATGGCCGAGCGGTACTCGGCCGAGGCGTGGATGTCCGAGTTGACATCGCGACCGCCGACGACCTTCGCCGCGGCCGCCGCGATGTCGTCGGCCGTGCCCTTGGTGCCCACCAGCGCCGACGCCACGTCGGACGCCGCGTATGGATGGTCGGACAGGCCGGTCACGCCGATGCCGGCCCACTCGATGACGTCGCCCGGACCGACGATCACGACCGCCCCGACGCCGACCATCGCGTAGCCCGACGCGGGCTGCTCGAGGGAGGCGTACGCGGAGCCGGCGTTGTCCAGGGGCGCGGGCAGCAGGACGTGGGTCAACAGCTCGTCCTGCCGCATGGCGGTCGAGAACGGACCCTCGAAGAACCCATCGGCCTTCACGGTCCGCGTGCCGCCCGACGACTGGAGGATGATCTCCGCGTCGAGCGCCAGGAGCACCGCGGGCAGGTCGGAGGCGGGATCGGCGTGGGCCACGGCACCGCCCACGGTCCCACGGTTCCGCACCTGGACGTCGCCGATCGTCGGCAGCGCGTCCCGGAGCAGCCCGTAGTGGATCGCAGGCGAATCCATCAGCTCGGCGTACGTCGTCAGCGCGCCGACGGACAGCCGCCCGTCGTCGAGCCGCTCGACGCCGCGAAGCTCGGACAGGCGCCCGATGTCGACGAGCGTCTCAGCGCTGGCGAGGCGGAGCTTGAGCAGCGGGAGCAGGCTCTGCCCGCCCGCGATGACCTTCGCCCCGTCGTCGCCCGCGATCCGCGCGAGCGCCTCGTCGATGGTGGCGGCCCGCGTGTAGTCGAACTGGGCGATCATGCCTGGCCTCCCTTCGCGCTCTGCATGGCGCCCCAGACCTTCTGTGCGGTGTACGGCATGTCGAGGTGCCGGATGCCCAGCGGGCTGAGGGCGTCGATGACCGAGTTGGCCACCGCCGCGGTGCTCGCGATGCAGCCGGCCTCGCCGACGCCCTTGACGCCGAGCGGGTTGACCGGCGACGGGGTCACCGTCTCGCCGAGCTCGAAGTTCGGCAGCCACGAGGCCCGCGGCAGCGCGTAGTCGAGCATCGAGCCCGTGAGCAGCTGACCGTCGTCGCTGTAGATGGCGCCTTCCCACAGGGCCTGGCCCACGCCCTGGGCGATGCCGCCGTGGAGCTGGCCGTCGACGATCATCGGGTTGATCTTGTTGCCGACATCGTCGACCGCGATGTACCGCACGAGCTCGATCGTGCCCGTCTCCTCGTCGATCTCCACGATCGAAATATGGGTACCGAAGGGGAACGTGCAGTTCGGGGTGTCGTGGTAGGCCGTCTCGTCGAGGTACGGCTCCATGCCTTCCGGGGTGTCGAACGCGAGGTCGAGCGCGAACGCGATCTCCTGGATGGTCTTCTTTTTCTCGGGTGAGCCCTTGACGCGGTACTCGGCGCCGTCGACCTCGATGTCGGCCGGGCTGGCCTCGAGCATGTGCGCCGCGTACCGCTTGGCCTTCTCGCGGATCTTGGCCGCGGCCTTGAGCGCGGCGCCGGTGCCGACGTTCGACGTACGCGAGCCATATGACCCGTAGCCGAACGGCGTGCCCTGGGTGTCCGAGTGCTGGACGACGATGTCCTCCATCGGGATACCCAGCTCGTGGCTGATGATCTGCGCGTACGTCGTCTCGTGGCCCTGGCCCTGCGGCTGGGTGCCCATCGTCACGACGACCTTCCCGGTCAGGTGGACCTTGATGTTGGAGCTCTCCCACATCGCGGCGCCCCAGCCCTCGCCCACGGCACCGATCCACTTGCTGGGCGCGACGCCGCAGACCTCGATGTAGGTCGAGAGGCCGACGCCCAGCAGCTTGCCGCGCGCCTTCGCCTCGGCCTTGGT
>DATDJA010000281.1:0-8745 GCA_036520795.1 Candidatus Limnocylindrales bacterium | reverse complement strand
GGGCTGCTGCTGCTCGGCTACGTGAGCACCTGGTATGCGGCGCTCCAACGCGCCCCGGCCAGCCTGGTCACGACGGTGCTCGTCGGCGGGGCGATCATCACCGCCGCCCTCTCGTCCGTGCGGACGGGCCAGCTGCCGGCCCCGGCGGCCGAGACCGGCCTGCTCCTGCTCGTGGTCGCGATCGCAATGGTGGCCTGGTCGGGCTCGCGCTCCCGGCGGCCGGAGGTCGCCCCGTGACCGACTCCGTCATCGCCGTGCCCACGCGCGATGGGATGCTCGGGACGGCGTTGCCGGGTCCGCTGCTGTTCGCCCGGTTCGCCTTCCCGCCGAACCGGCTCGGCCTGTGCGGCCCCGAGGCCGGCGGGACCCTGCCCGAGCGGGTGCGTTCGGGCCGCCCGGATCCGGAGCTGCGGCGGATCGCCCAGGGCTTCGAGGGCGCCTGGCCATACCTCGAGCTGATCGCCGCCGAGAACGACATCGCCGACCCGCTCGACCCCTGCGTCGTCGAGGCCTACTGGCTGGGCAACGGGCTGCTCACCGAGGTGGCGCCGCAGGCGAGGTACGACGACCTCGTCCACCGGTTCAAGCCCCGCGCCGCGACCCGCGAGTGGCCGTGGCTCGCGGAGAAGGCCGGCTCGATCTCGGTCGTCCACCACAGCTTCCACGTGCTCGAGATCCTGCCGCGCATCGGCATGATCCGCGGCGGCCTGCCCGCGGACATGGTCGGCGTGCTGGAGCGCTGCCTCGTCCGGCCCGGCCGCGTCGTGGCGGCGGCGGACGGCGCCATTGACGTCGACCTGCCGCCGCTCGAGCTGCGGAACGGCGCCCTCGGGTTCGGCGCGCCACGACGCCAGCGACTCGTCCCGCCCGGCGGCGAAGGGTTCGGCGACGTGGTGTTCCCGGGCGACGACGTCGCGGTGCACTGGGATCGGATCTGCGGCCGCCTCGACCCGGCACAGGTCGCGCGGCTGGTCGCCGTGACGGACCGCAATCTCGCGGTCGCGAACGAGACCCTCTGACCGCGGCCGGCTAGGTGCGGTGAAGCGGGTCCGAGAGCTCGGCGGCCAGCAGCCGCAGGTCATCGAGCAGGGCCGGCACGCGCTCGGACGTCGCCCTGACCTTGAGCAGCGTGATGCTCGCGGCGCACGGTCCCTCGCCGGGCTGGCGCGACGGGATCATGGTCCCGAAGCACACGACGCCCTCCATGGTCTCCTCGTCGTCCATCGCGTAGCCGCGCTCGCGGATCGTTGCGAGGTCCCGGCGCAGCGAGTCCACCGTCGCGTGCGACTTGGGTGACGGCTGGGGGAGCGTCGTGAGTCCGGCCAGGCGCCGGTCGAGCTCGTCGTCGGGGAGTGACGCCAGCGCGGCCTTGCCGGTCGCGGTCGAGAACGCTGGCAGGCGGCGGCCGATGCCCGACGTGAGGCGCACCGGCTGGCGCCCGTCGTGGCGGGCGAGGTAGGTCACCTCGAGCCCGTCGAGCACCGCGAACTGGACCGTCTCCTCCGAGGCCGTCGCCAGCTGGCGGGCGACGTCGTAGAACTCCTGGACCTGGTCCACGGACCCGAGGTAGGCGCCGCCCAGCTCGGCGAGCCGGCGCCCCAGCGCGAACCCCGTCCCGATCCGCCGGACCAGGCCTGCATCGGCGAGCGCGCCGCAGATGTTGGCGATCGACGACTTCGGGAGTCCCAGGCGGCGGGCGAGCTCGCTGGGTCCGACCGGCTCCGAGGCCGTCTCGGCCATGACGCCGAGGATGAGCGCCGCACGGGTCACCGCGGGCGCGAGCGACTCGGCCTCCGCGTCCCGTTCGAGGGTCTCGTTGCTCATCGTGCGGCTCCGATCCCGGGGGCGCTGGCCCGCGGCGTGTGTGCGGTCGGCCAGCAGGATGGACCGCGTACAACATATTGACTTGCGACGCGGGCGGTCCCCATACTGTTCAACCTACCGCCGGTCGTTCAGTATGCTGGACGAACCGGGCGGGGGTCAAGAGGAGGAAGTGCGTGTCGCGGTTCAGATCGATCGCGCCCGCGGTCGGCTTGGTTCTCGTCCTGGCGGGCTGTGCCGCCCAATCCCCGACCACGGCGCCCGTCGCATCCACCCCGGCAACGGCGGCGCCAGCGTCCGTCGCGGCCCCCACGGAGGCGGCATCCGAAGCCGCGCCGTCCGAGGCGGCGGTCACGCCGGCGGCCTGCGCGACGGACGGCAAGTTCGCGGGAGCGAACGTCAACATCCTCACGTTCAATGGTCCGCAGGTCGCGGAGCCGCTGCAGCGCCGCGCTCCCGATTGGGCGTGCCTGACCGGCGGTCACGTCAACGTCGTCGCGGTCGGCTTCCAGACGATCTACGACAAGGCACTGCTCGACGCGTCGACCGGCACCAACGCCTTCGACGCCTACGTGTTCGACCCCCAGTGGCTGGGCGACTTCACGGGCCCCGGCTATCTCGCCGACCTGACCGACCGCGTCAACGCCGACGCGCAGCTCGACTGGCAGGACATCGGGCCGTTCTTCCGTGACTTCAACGCCACGTACAACGGCAAGGTCTACACGATCCCGCTCGACGGCGACTTCCACATGGTCTATTACCGGAGCGACATCCTCGAGAAGGACGGGGTCGCGCCCCCCAAGACCTGGGACGACTACCTCGCGGTCGCGCAGAAGTACCAGGGCCAGGACCTCAACGGCGACGGCGAGCCGGACTACGGCTCGTGCATCGCCAAGAAGAAGGGCGCCCAGAGCTACTGGTGGATCATCTCCATCGCGGCCGGGCTGCTCCAGGGCAAGGGCACCGGCGACGGCGCGTTCTTCGACACGACGAACATGAACCCGCTGTTCGGACCCAACGAGGCCATGACCAAGGCCCTCCAGACGTACAAGAAGACCGCCGAGTTCGGTCCGCCGGACGAGCTCAACATGGACGTGGGTGGCACGCGTGGCCTGTTCACCACCGGTCGCTGCGCGCTGACGATGGACTGGGGCGACATCGGAACCCTGACGCCGGGCACGTACGCCCAGGACAAGACGGGTGCCACCATCACCCCCGGCTGGACGCAGGTCCTCGACCGCGCCAGCGGCAAGCTCGTCGCCTGCGACGCGACGACCTGCCCCGACGCGGTCGACGGCGTGAACTACGCGCCGTTCGCCTCGTTCGGCGGCTGGTCGGGCGCCATCAATGCGGCATCGCCGGCGGCCAACCAGGACGCGGTGTACGACTTCCTGTCGTACATGGCCTCCCCGGCGATCTCCGGTGAGGATGTGACGCTCGGCAAGACCGGCTACAACCCGTACCGGACGTCGCACTTCAGCAACCTCGCGCCGTGGGTCGCCGCCGGCCTCAGCGAGGCTGCCGCGACCAACTATCTTGGCGCCATCAAGTCCAGTCTCGAGAACAAGAACATGGTGCTCGACATGCGGATCCCGCAGACGAAGCGGTACCAGCAGGACGTCCTCGACACCGCCGTCGCCCAGTACCTGGCCGGCGAGCTCGACGAGGCCGGCACCGGGCAGGCCATCGCCGATGGCTGGAACGCCATCACCGACGAGGTGGGCAAGAACGACCAGCTCGCTGCGTACGTCGCGAGCCTTGGCGTCCAGCGCTAGCCAGATCGAAGCCGCCAGGAGCCGGGCGTCCACGACGCTCGGCGCCTGGCGTTCCGACGGCGCGGCCAGATGGCTGTTCATCTGGCCCACCGTCATCGTCATCCTCAGCCTGTCGCTGTTCCCGCTGATCGCGTCGGTCGTGATGTCGCTCTCGCGGCTCGCGTTCAACCGGGGCGGCGTGGAGCTCAAGTTCGTCGGCTTCGCCAACTACCAGCAGCTGCTGTTCGGCCTCGAGCGCAGCCACTTCCTGGGCGTGCTCAAGCCGCCCAACCCCCTCGGCTGGATCATCGTCGGGCTCACGATCGTGCTGGTCACGATCGCCTGGACACGGGCCGCGCGGAGCGGCCAGACGGGCCCCTTCGGGCTCGTCCTTCGCCTGTTCGCGGGCGTCCTGCTCGTCGGTTTCGTCTACCTGCTCGTGCAGGCGCTGTTCAGCGAGGGCGGCCGGCCGGGCTCACTGATCGTGACCCTCATCTTCGTGTTCGCCGGGATCGCCCTCCAGGTGGGGCTCGGCCTGGGGCTGGCGCTGCTGGCGGTCCAGCAGGTGCCCTGGCGCCGGTTCTTCCGGGTCGTGTTCCTGATCCCGCTCACGATCACGCCGGTCGGCGTCGGCTACATGTTCCTGATGATGACCGACACCTCGAAGGGTCCCCTCGAGCCGCTGTGGGTCTCGCTCGGCCTGCGCGACTTCACCTGGGTGACCGACCCGTGGCTCGCACGCGCGGCCGTGATCATCGGCGACACGTGGCAGTGGACCCCGTTCGTGTTCATCGTGCTGCTGGCTGCCCTCGAGTCGCTCGACCAGGAGGTCAGCGAGGCGGCGACGGTCGACGGCGCCAGCCGCTGGCAGTCGTTCCTGCACATCACCATGCCGGCCCTCCTGCCGGTGACGACGACCATCGTGCTGATCCGCCTGATCGAGGGCTTCAAGATCATCGACATGCCCAACATCCTGCTGGGCGGGGGCCCGGGCACAGCCACCCAGTCGCTGACGCTCCAGGCGTGGATCGACTGGAACACGCTCAACCTCGGGCGGAGCGCCGCGGTCGCCTACCTGCTGCTGATCGTGGTCACGATCGTCGCGACGGTCTACGTGAGCTACGTCCGGCGACGCGTGACGACGGTGGTCTGAGCGATGCAGAACCCGTTCCGCCGCCGGTCCACGACCGACCTCTCACCGCCCGCCAAGTTCGTCGCCTGGCTGATGCTGCTGGGCTGGACGTTCGTGGTCCTGTTCCCGATCTACTGGCTGTTCGTCACCTCGTTCAAGACGCCGTACCAGGTGGACAAGGGCCCGTTCTACATCCCGTTCGTCGACTTCGTGCCGACGCTCGATGCCTGGCGCTACATCCTGGTTGAGCTGGGCAACGACACGCTCCGGCCGTACGTGAACACCGTGATCGTCGGCCTGTCCAGCTCGTTGATCGCCCTGCTGCTGGGCTCGGTCACGGCGTATGCGCTGGTTCGGTTCACCTACCGGCCGAAGGTGGCGCTCATCGGCCTGTTCATCGGCTGCCTCGTGCTGGCGTTCGTCGGGATGGCCCTCGGCGGGCCGCCGGCGCTGATGCTGGCCGCGGCCTTCGCCGTGTTCCTGATCCTGGCGCAGACCATCGGCCGGCGGTTCACCTGGGCGCTGGCGAACAGCGACATCGCGTTCTGGCTGATCTCTCAACGGATCCTGCCGCCGATCGCGGTCGCCGTGCCGCTGTACGTGCTGTTCCAGCAGGTCGGCCTGGTCGACAACATCGCCGCCCTCACCGTCACCTACGTCGCCACCAACATCCCGATCGTCGTGTGGCTGATGCGCGACTACTTCATGTCGCTGCCGCGTGAGCTCGAGGAGTCGGCGGCGGTCGACGGGGCGTCGATCTACCGGATCGTGCGCTCGATCGTGCTCCCGATCTCGGTGCCCGGTCTCGTGGCGACGTTCCTGATCGTGCTGATCTTCTCCTGGAACGAGTTCCTGATCGCCCTCGTCCTCACCAGCGCCGACGCCCAGACCATGCCGCTCCAGGTCGCCGCACAGAACGCCACCCGTGGTCCACAGTGGTGGGCGATGTCGGTGCTGATCCTGATCATGATTGCCCCGGTCGTCGTGATGGCGATCGCGCTGGAGCGATTCATCACGCGCGGCCTGCTGGTCGGCGCCCTCAAGGGGTGAACAGGTGACACGGATCACGGGCCTCGACGTCATCGACCTGCGCTTCCCGACGTCGCGCTCGCTCGACGGCTCGGACGCCATGAACCCCGACCCCGACTATTCGGCGGCGTACGTGATCCTGCGGACCGATGCCGCGGACGGGCTCGAGGGCCACGGGTTCACGTTCACGATCGGCCGGGGGACCGAGGTCGTGGTCGCGGCCGTCGAGGCGCTGCGGCCGCTGGTCGTCGGGCTCGACGTGGACGGGATCGAGGCCGATCTCGGCGCGTTCTGGCGGGCGATGGTGGCCGACAGCCAGCTGCGCTGGATCGGGCCGGAGAAGGGGGCGATCCACCTCGCGACGGCCGCGGTCGTCAACGGGGCCTGGGACCTTGTCGCGAAGCGGGCCGGCAAGCCCGTGTGGCGGCTGCTCGCGGACATGACGCCGGCCGAGATCGTCGCGCTGGTGGACTTTCGCTACCTCACCGACGCGCTGACGCCCGATGAGGCGTTGGCCCTCCTCGAGGCCGCCGCGCCGGGACGCGAGGCGCGGACCGCGGAGCTGCTGGCCGGGGGCTACCCGGCCTACACGACGTCCGTGGGCTGGCTCGGCTACGACGACGCCAAGATCCGGCGGCTCGCGCGCGAAGCCCTGGCTGACGGCTGGACGCGGTTCAAGATGAAGGTGGGGGCGGACGTCGAGGACGACGTGCGCCGGGCGACGATCCTGCGCGAGGAGCTCGGGGCGGAGCGGATGCTCGCGGTCGACGCCAACCAGCGCTGGGACGTCGGCTCAGCGATCAGCTGGATGGAGCGGCTGCGGCCGTTCGACCCGTACTGGATCGAGGAGCCCACGAGCCCGGACGACGTCCTGGGCCACGCGGCGATCGCCCGTGCCGTGGCGCCGATCCGCGTCGCGACCGGCGAGCACGTCCAGAACCGGATCATGTTCAAGCAGTTCCTCGCGGCCGGGGCGATGGACGTGTGCCAGATCGACGCCTGCCGTCTCGGCGGCGTCAACGAGGTGATCGCGGTGCTGCTGCTGGCGGCGAAGTTCGGGGTGCCGGTGTGTCCCCACGCGGGCGGCGTCGGGCTGTGCGAGCTCGTCCAGCACCTGGCGGCGTTCGATTACATCGCGGTCAGCGGATCGCTCGACGGGCGGATGATCGAGTACGTCGACCACCTCCACGAGCACTTCGTCGATCCGGTCTTGATCCGGCAAGGCTCCTACCTGCTGCCGACGACGCCCGGGTATTCGGCGGAGATCAAGGCCGAGACCCTGGCCGCGTTCCACTATCCGGACGGCGCCGAGTGGCGACGCACCCTGGGCTAGGGTTTCGCGTACCCCGTGAGCTCCACGTAGGCCTGACCACCCAGTCGTCGTCCGTCGCGCGTCGCCGTCACGACCTGGCTGCCCTCCCAGTACACGACCCCCGTCGTCGCCCGGGTGTCCAGCTCCTGCTGGGCCACCGTCGGCCGGAGGTCGATCTCCAGGGCCTGCGACGGGACCCGGACCCGCCAGGCCGCGGGGTACGTCGCCCCGGTGGCCGGGCTCGTCCATTCGTCCGTGACCTCGACCGAGAAGTCGTCGGCGCCGAGGTCCGTCGTCGACCCGTCCGCGTCCACGAGCGTGCCGTAGACCAGCGGGTAGGTGCCGTCGGCGGCCCGGACCAGCGACAGCGTGAGGTCCGTCCCGTCGTCGAGGTTGACGGCGAACCAGTCCCACCCGCCGCCGCCGACCGAGATGAAGTCGCCCCACTGGTGGTCGAACCAGGCGTCGCCCTCGACCGCGAGCGTCTCGTCGCCGAGCGTGACCGTCCCGGTCGCCGCCATGTCGGTCCGCGAGTAGTAGTACGAGCCGCCGGCCGGCCCGAAGTCGATCCAGCCGTCGCCGCCGTGGAGCGCCGCCGGCTTGCGGGCCGTGAGCCGGAGGTCGATCCCGAACCCGCTCACCGGGTCCCCGCCGACCTCGTCGCCCGTCGCCGAGGCGAGCAGCTCGTCGCTGCCGTCGCCGCCCGTCATCGTCCACGGCGTCCGGCCGCCGCCTTCGACGACGAACGAGTACTCGAGCGGCGCATCACCGTCCCGTGGCGAGCGGTCGACCTGCGGCCCGATCTCGCTCCGCTGCGCGTAGTGGAAGGCCTGGCCGGTCTCGTCGGTCAGCGCGAGGTGCGAGGCCCATGACACCGGGAAGCCGCCGCGCTCGGCGCGGAAGACGACGAACTCGAACCCGAACCGGCGGCCGTCGGTCGCGCGCAGGTGGCCGGTGTCGTACCACCACTCGGTGAGGCGGTCGTGCGGCGCGTCGTCATCGGGGAGCACGATCGGGACGGGGTCTGCCGGGCGGGGCGACGTCGGCGGTAGTGGGGTCACGACCGGGTGCGCGGCCGCGGGGTTGGCGAGCACCGGCCCGCTGCAACCGGCGACGAAGACGGCGACGAGGAGGAGTGGGAGGATCGGTGAGAAGCGCTTCATCGCGCGGCCGCCTCGGCCTCGGCCTCGGAGCGCGGCAGCACCCGGCCGATCGCACGATCGAGCCGTGCTGGCATCCACCAGTTCCAGCGGCCGAGCAGGCGCATCGTCGCCGGCACCAGCAGGGCGCGCACCACCGTGGCGTCGAGCGCGACCGCGATCGCGATGCCGATGCCCAGCGCCTTGATCAGCACCATGTCGGCGAAAGCGAACGAGCCGGCGACAACGATCACGATCAACGCCGCGGACGACACGATCCGACCGCTCCGCTCGAGGCCCGTTGCGACCGCCTCGGTGTTGTCGTGCGTCCGGTCCCATGTCTCCTTCATCCGCGACAGCAGGAACACCTCGTAGTCCATCGACAGCCCGAACAGGACGCAGAACAGGATCACGGGCTGGGTGGTCTCGACGAATCCCAGCGGCTGGAACCCGAGCGGGGCGGACAGGTTGCCGTCCTGGAAGATCCAGACCAGCGCCCCGAAGCTGGCCACGATCGAGAGGGTGTTCATGACCAGCGCCTTGATCGGCAGGACGACC
>DATDJA010000280.1:0-6786 GCA_036520795.1 Candidatus Limnocylindrales bacterium | reverse complement strand
TCGTGCGTGGATCGAGCCTACAGGAGCGGGCGGCCCGCGCAGGCTGGCCTCAGGGGCCAGCGAATCGCGCACTGGGGCGGATCAGCCGGCCGCTGGACGCCGCTTCTGGCCTGCCAGGCCGGATCCGCACCTCAGGCGAGGCCGGTCGGCTGGTTCACGCCGATTCGCTGGCCTGCCAGGCAAGCGACCGTCTACGCGGGCCAGCGGAAGACGATCGCCGTGCCGCGATCGCCGGCCCCGGGCCACACCTCGAGCGCGCCGCCGCACGCTGTCGCCTCCGCGCGCATGTCCGCGATGCCGCGCCGCCCGGAGCGCGCCGCCGCCGCTTCATCGATTGGTGCCGAGTCGGCGTCGTCCTCCACCCGTAGGCGGATGACCCGCGGGCCGACGGCGACGGAGACCCCCGCCGTCGACGATGGCGCGTGACGCACGACATTGTCGAGCGCCAGCTGCGCGACCCGGAACGCCGCCCGCTCCGCCTCGCGCGGCGGCCTGTCCGTAGCCCCGGCCTCCCCACCGCCCTCGACCGTGATCTCGACCCGAACGTCGGACCGGTCCTCCACGCGCTCGGCCAGCCACTCGAGCCCGGCCAGCAGGCCCATCTCCTCGAGCACGATCGACCGTCGCGCCAGCAGCATCGACTCGACCTCGTCGACGGCGATGCGCAGGTCGCTCGCCAGCCGCTCCACCGTCCCGCCGGCCTCGGCCGCGGCAAGGGCGCGACGCAGCGACGGCAGCACCTCGGCGTGGAGATCGGCGGCCAGCCGGCCACGCTCCGTCTCGACCGCCTCCTTGCGGCCCGCGTCCCGGCCCGGCACGAGCTCGTCCATGAACACGCGCAGCGCCGGCAGCGCGGCGACCGGACCGCCCCGTCCCGAACCGCCCGCATCGCCGGCGGCCAGTCGCACCCGCGTGCGCGAGAGTGCGGGGCGCAGGTCGCGGGTCAGGCCGATCGCCGCCAGGAGGCCGATCAGGAGCAGCCACGCCCACTCCGGGAGCGTGCCGTCGAGGTCGCCGCCACCGAGCGTCCGGGCGACGTACCGGGACACGAGGCCCACGGTGAGCACGCCGACGGCCGTCCAGGCGGCGATCACCACGGCGCGACCGAGACCGAGCGCCGCGTACGCCGCCGCGATGACCGCGGGGATCAACAGCGCCGCCACGACGAGCAGGCCGAGCCAACGGTCATCGCCCATGTCCACGAGCCGGCGGGCCTCCCAGTCGTTGCCCACGATCGCGAGCGCCGCCGCGGTCGATCCGACGATCGCCGCGATCCAGCCGAGCGTCGGCGCCCACGCCTGCGTGAGCAGGAGGACCACGAGGGCGCCCGCGGCCCACAGCAGGGGCACCACCGCCGAGACCGATGGCCCGGGAAGGTGGTACGGGTTCGCGAGGCGGAGCACGATGGCCCCGGCGACCAGCGCGCCGGTCGCGACGACCGCGAGCCGCACCGGCCGCACAGTCGTCGGGGCTGCCGTCACGGGCGGCTCTTGTCGGGGACCCAGTCCTCGCGCAGCGCGAGCACCGCGAGCTCCGTGCGTGACAGGACGCCATAACGGTCGAACAGCCGCCGCAGGTGGCTCTCGACGGTCTTCTCGCTGACGCCGAGCCGCGCGCCGATCTCGTCGTTCGAGGCGCCGCCGCAGACCAGCGCCAGGACCTCGATCTCGCGGTCCGAGGGGCGTCGTGGCGCGCTGCGGATGGCGCGCAGCATCGAGGCCGAGAACGCCGTCCCGCCGCCGGCCACCGTGCGGATCGCGTCGAGGATCTCGGGGACCTCGCTCGTCTTGAGGAGGTAGCCGGCTGCCCCGCGCTCGAACGCCGTGCGCACGAGCGGCGGCTGGTCGAACGACGACAGGAGCAGGACCGACGGCCCGTCGGGCCCGACGGCCTCGAGGAGGCGCAGGCCCTCGGCCTCGCCGTCGAGCTGGACGTCGGTGACGACGACGTCGATGCCCGTGGTGACCGCCAGCAGCGCCCGCGCGTCGTCGAGCGATCGGGCCGAACCTACGAGGATCAGGTCGGGCGCGGATCGCACGGCGCTGCCCACGGCGTCGAGGATGGCGGGGTGATCGTCCACGAGCACGACGCGGATCGGCTGTCCTGTCACGCCCGCAGCCTAGCGCGACGCATGGCGGGCGCGAAGGCCCTCGCGCAGGGATGACGACGCATGGGGGCTGCGGGATTCCCCGCAGCCGAGAACACGGGCATACTCGGGGTCAGGGAGGTCGGCAGATGAACGAGGACGAGGCGACGCCGGGCGGCGACGCCACCCCGGGTAGCGACGCACCGGCGGGTGCCCCCCCGCCGCCCCCGGCCTACCCGGTCGCTCCCGCGTACCCGCCGTCCCCGCAGTACCCGGCCTGGATCGCGCCGGTCAGCGCCCATACCGGCCCGCGCATCGACGTGGGCTCGGTCCTCGGTCGCACCTTCGATACCTTCGGCCGGGAGTGGTCGCTGTTCCTCGTGCTCGCGATTCCCGCGGCCGTCGCCAGCGCCCTGCGGCTCGTGATCACGCCCACCTTCGAATCGCAGGTCCAGAACCGGTTCGCCGCGACGACCAACATCGGTGACCCGTGGGCGCTGTTCGTGGTCAGCGTGATCGTGGCCACGGCGGTCGGTTTCAGCGCCCTCGCCTGCGTGGTCGCTGCGGATCGGCTGTGGCGCGGCCAGCCGGCCGGGATCGTCGACACCGCCTCGACGGTCGTGCGGAGCATCCCGCGAGCGATCCCGGTGTGGCTGTTGATCGTGCTGGCCCAGGCGGCGATCGTCGTGTTCACGACCCAGCTCACGCCGCAGACGCCGGTCACCCGCCAGTCGCTGGCCGCCTCGAGCGGCGCGGCCGCGCTCGTGCTGCTCGCGATCCCGCTCGTGATCGTCGGGGCGATCGTCGCCGTCGTGATCCAGGCACGCCTGTCACTCGTGCTGCCGGTGATCGCGCTCGAGGAGGGCTCGCCCGGCAGCGTCATTCCGCGCACGTGGCGGCTGACCAAGGGCAACGTGATCATGCTGTTCGGCTGCTCCCTGCTCATCGGGCTGTGCGTCTCGGTCACGGCCTGGGGCTCGACCCTGTTCCTGCTGTTCGGCGCCAACCGCCTCATCGCGGGTGTCGCCCTTGCCATCGCGGAGCTCGTGACCGCCCCGCTGACCGGGATCTGGGTGGCGATCGCGTGGGGCGACCTCGTCGGCGGCCGGCACGCGGACAACGAGCTCATGGCGCGTGGTCGCGGCCGGTGGACGACGGCGACGATCGTGTTCGGGCTGGGGGCGCTGCTGGTCGTCGCCGGCCTCGGTATCACCGGAGCGGCCGTCACGAGGCTCGTCGACGCGCCGTAGCCTCCTGCGCGCCCGCGGGCCATCGAGTCGCTTCCGTCAATTCCGCGTCTCGTGACTGTTCGACAGCGCCGGAGATGCTTCGCAGCCTCCGACGGGTCCGCGATCGCGAGTGTCCAGCACGACGACCCGCCTCGACCGCTCGCGCGAACCCACAGTCCGGTGACGAACAGTCACCACCGCAGGATTTGGCAGGAACGAAGGGCGGGAACGGCGCGCTCGGGGCGAAATGAGGACCGGTCTGAGGAGTTGCCGGATGGATACGCAGTCGGGCGAGCCCATCGTCGCTGCATGAGATCGATCGACGTGATCGGTGGCCACCAAGGCCACTGACGCGACGACGACTCGCAAGGAGCAGATCGATGGACGATCGCACGCAGCCCGGCCCCGACCAGGGCAGGAAGTTCCCCGAGCCCGGCCCCGACCAGGGGAAGAAGTTCCCCGGCCCGGACAGCGGCTTGTATCGCCGCGAGGCCGGCCCCGAGCGCGGCTTCTACCGCCGCTGAGCCGACGACAGAGACGAGGAGCAGATCGATGGACGATCGCGCGCAGCCCGGCCCCGAGCAGGGCTTCAAGATCCCCGGACCCGTCCGGGGCTTCTACCGGCACTTCACCGGCCCGGACGGCGGCTGGTACCGGCCGTTCACAGAGCCCGATGGCGGCATCTACCGCCGCGAGGCCGGGCCGGATCGCGGGATGTACCGCGGCCACTGACGAACGCCGCCCCGAGCCGCCTCGACAAACAGGTCGGGGCGGCTCTTCGATTCGTGGCGACCACGCAGAAATGAGGAACGGCCTGAGGAGTAGCCCGATGGAGATCCGGCGCCGCGAGTCCATCGTCGGGGCATGAGATCGATCGAGGCGATCGGTGGCCACCAAGGCCACGGACGCGACGACGACTCGCAAGGAGCAGATCGTGGACGATCGAGCGCAGCCGGGTCCCGAGATGGGCCGCAAGTACCCCGAGCCCGGCCCCGAGCAGGGCTGGAGGTTCCCCGAGCCCGGTCCCGACCAGGGGCGCCGGCTCCCGGAGCCCGGGCCAGAGCGGGGTGTGTACCGCGGCCGCTGACCCATTCCGTTCGAGGCGCCTGGGCCAATCGCCCACGGCGCCTCGACTCCCTTGACCAAGCACCCGGGAGAGATTCGATGGACGCCATTCGCCACCTCCGCGAGCTCGCCGGCAACCGGCCGCTCGCCGCGCTGACCATCGCCAACGCCGTGTCGGGTGCGGGTGACTGGCTCTACTTCACGGCGCTCCCGGTCCTCGTCTACCAGATGACCGGCGACCCACTGCTGATCGCCGTGGTCGTCGCCGCGCGCCTGATCCCGCTGTTCACGCTGTCCATCCCGGCCGGCATCCTCGCCGATCGGGTGTCGCCGCGCTCGATCCTCATCGCGACGGAGGCGATCAGTGCGACCGCTCTCATCGGCATCGCGATCCTTGCGTCCGCGGGCGCCCCCCTGGCCCCGGTCGCGGTCCTCGCGATCATCGCCTCTTCCGCCGGAACCGTCGCCCAGCCGGCCCGGTCCACGCTCATCCCCGTGCTGGCTCGGAACGACGACGAGCTCGGCCGGGCGAACGCGCTGTACACGACCCTCGACGCCATCGGCAGCGTGGTCGGCCCGGCCATCGCTGGCGTGCTCATCGTCATTGGTGGGCTGGGCGCGGCCTTCCTCGTCGACGGCCTCACGTTCGCCCTCGTCGCCGTCGTCCTGGTGCGGTCCGTGCCGGCCGCGCGTCCGGCCACAGCGCCCACTGAAACCACCGCCGATGACGCGAGTGTCATCGCCGACCTCCCCTGGTCCGCCATCGCTGCTCGCATCTGGCACGCGCTCGCCCTCGACGGCGCCATCAGCTTCGCGTCGGTCGCCATGGCGACCCTCACCGTCGTGATCGCCGTCGAGCATCTCCGCGAGGGTGCCGAGGTCGCCGGCGTGATCAACGCCGTCGGTGGCGTCGCCGCGATCGTGGGCGGACTCCTCACCGGGTTACTGATCAACCGCGACGTTCGGATCGGTGCCGCCATCGGGACGGCGACCGCGGCGATTGCGCTAGGGCTCGTCGCCGTGGCGTCCGCGCCGCTCGCGGTGGTCGTCCTGCTCGCCGTGACGACCGGGGCGATGATCATGCTCGACACCCTCAACAGCACGAACGTCCAGCGCCTTTCCGCGGATGGTTTCACTGGGCGCGCGTTCGGGCTGCTCCACAGCCTTGCGGCCCTGTGGATGATCGCCGGGACCGTGCTGCCGGCGCTCGTGGCCTCGGCGCTTGGGGTGGGTGCCGCACTTGGGCTCACCGCGGCAGTCGTTGCAGTTCTCGGCGGGATCGCGCTCGTGCGACGGCCCGTCCCTAGCCTGGCGTTCGCTGTACCCGCCGCGGTTTCGGCCGACTAGGGCCGCCGGATACGGATGTTGTCCACCTGCGCCTCGACGAGGTTGCCGGGTCCGCCGTCCTTGGCACCCACGACGAGGCGGATCGTCTGACCCGCCCAGTCCGCCAGCGACGCGGAGCCGGATCGCCACGACCCGTCGACATCCGACGGCGACCCCAGCCGCTCGAACACCGTCGTCCGCGACCCGTCCTCGGCCTGGACCTGGACCCGGAAGAAGTCGGCGTCGGTCGAGGCCGCCGAGTGCGCGAACGAGTACCGGAACGTGAGTTGGCCATACTCGGCGGCATCGGCCGGCAGCGTGATCGGCCGGCTGCGCATGGACGTGGTGCCTTGGTCGACGTCGTGCGAGCGCGCGCGCTTGCCGGCCGCCGCGCCGGTGACGAGCGTGCCGATGCCCGAGACCGCCCCGCCCAGCTGCTTGGGCCCGTTCGACTTCGTGGACAGCGGATCCCCCACCTCCCACAGCCCCGAGGTCGCGGTGTCGTTGTCCCGCGCGTCGCGGACCCAGCCGCGATTGATCTCGAGGTCGTCGTACAGGGGTCCGCAGTCGGCCTGCCGCGCCTCGGCGCCGAGCGTCGCGTACGGGCACGCCGCCCGATCGATCAGCATCAGGATCGCCTCGCGGTTGCGCGCGGTCTCGCGGGCGATCTTGGAGTCGTCGGGATAGTGGTCGCCCCAGACGGTCTTCTTCTCGGGTGGGAACAGCTCGAACGTGTAGCTGAAGATCCGGTACTTCCCGTACAGCCAGTCGATCTGGTCGCCATCGGTGATGTACAGGTCCGACGACTGCTCCGCCTTGTACCCGTTGGTCCGCGCCATCGCCCTGCCCAGCGACACGAGCGCCTGATGGTCGAGCACCGTCATGTCGGACGGGATGTCCTTCTTCGTGTAGCCGTACGGCCACAGGATCAGCTGGCCGTTGGTGTGGAGCGTGATGTGGGTCCGGATCTGCTGGATGCCGCGAACGACACGGCCCTGCACGAAGTCGCGGATGGCCTGCGTCTCGGGCGCGGAGAACGGGCGCGGGCCGCGGTAGGTGAGCGACCCCTTCTTGCCCGAT
>DATDJA010000279.1:0-4283 GCA_036520795.1 Candidatus Limnocylindrales bacterium | reverse complement strand
GGCCCTCCGGGCCTGGTCGACGGCGGACTCGAGGCGCCGGCGGGCCAGCGGGTACTCGCCGCGCAGGTAGAGGTAGCCGCGCGACGCGCCGACCGCGAACCCGGCGATCGTCATCGCCTCGAGCAGCGCAAACGGGTCGTGCTCGAGGATCACCCGGTCCTTGAACGTCCCGGGCTCCGACTCGTCCGCATTGCATACGACGTAATGCGGCGTGGCCGGTTGCGCGGCGACGGCGGCCCACTTGCGTCCGGTCGGGAAGGCCGCGCCACCCCGGCCGACGAGCTTCGACGCCGTGACCTGCTCGATGACGGCGGTCGGCCCCATCGACAACGCCTTGCGCAACGCCCGATAGCCGTCGGCCTCGCGATAGGCAGAGAGCGACGTCGGGTCGACACGTCCCACCCGGGTGAGCAGCCGCAGGGATGGGTCGCCCTTCTGGGGGGCAAGCTCGCCCGCGTCACCGACATCGGTGGTGAGGGCCGGTGAGAGACGGACCGTCGTCAGCATGCTCGCGACGTCGTCAGCGCCGCGGATGCCGCCCCGGACGTGGTTCTTGGGGGTTGGGCCGGCGGAGGTCACCAGCACGGCGGGCGCCCGCTCGCATTGCCCGAGGCACGGGCTCCGCAGCCACGTCGCGTCCTCGTGGCCGGCCGTCTCGCCCGCGGGCCCGAGCCGGGTCTCCAGCTCATCGCAGATCCGTTCCGCGCCCAGCAGGCGGCAGGCGATGTCATCGCACACGTGGGCGACGATCGGGGGGCGCGGCGTCGTCGGCAGCAGCGAATAGAAGGAAGCGACGCCGTAGGCCTCGGCGGGCGGCACGGCGAGCCGCTTCGAGACGTGGTTGAGGGCGCCCCGACTGACCCAGCCGGTCCGCGCCGCGGCCGCCTGGAGGGCCGGGAGCAGGAGGTCCCGGCGCGCCCGTGCCTCGTGGCCGCCCCGTGAGACCTGGCCGTCGGTCGCGATGTTGCGGTTGCCACCGTCCCAGCCAGATCGCGGTCGCCCGATCTCGGGATCGAGCGCGGCATCGATCGCCTCGCGCTCCTCCGGGGTGGCCGAGGGCCCGACGACGTGGAGGTCCATCGGCCCGAGTGTACGGCGGTCTAGATGGTGATGGCCGGTCCGTACCAGACGGACGCGGCGATGATCGCGTACAGGCCCAACAGCATCAGGCCCTCGAGCCAGGTCGACTCGCCGTCGAACACGACGAACGCGCCCAGGAGTGCGCTCAGCGTCAGCCCGACGAGCAGGGTCGGGGTGAGCACGAGCGTCATCGGCACCGGCGAGATGAACAGGCTGGCGAGCATGATCACGGGGATCAGGGCCAACGCGACCTGGAGGGACGAGTTCTGGATCAGGCTGATCGCCAGGTCCGTGCGGCCCTTGACCGCCTGCTGGATGCCTACGACGTGCTCGACCGCGTTGCCCGCGAGCGCGACGACCACGAGCCCGACGAAGGCCTCTGACAGGCCGAGCGCAGCCATCGTCGGTTGGAGGGCGTCGACGAACCACTCGGCGATAAGGGCCGAACCGGCCGCCGCCGCCGCGAGCACGACCAGCGCCACCCGAAGCGGCCATGGGTGCTCCTTCGTGGGGCCGATCACCGATGCGCCCTGTCCGCCCGCCAGCGAGAACGGGATCGAGGCGACGAACACGATGAGCAGCACGATCGAGACGAACACCGAGATCTCGACCGCATGGCCGCGATCCGGGCCGCCCGGCGCCGTCGACACCGTCGGGATCGCCAGAGCGGCGACCGCGAGCACGAGCGTGATGGCGATGGTCCGTACCGGGGCCGCGTCGAACACCTGGCGGCCGTGCTTGAGCCCGCCCGCGAAGAACGCGAGGCCGAGCACGAGCAGGCTGTTCCCGAGGATCGACCCGATGAGCGAAGTCTGGGTCAGGACGACCAGACCTTCCTGGAGCGCGAAGATCGAGATGAACAGCTCGGGCAGGTTGCCCAGCGCCGACTGCAGCACGCCGGTCGTGCCCGGGCCGAAATGCGACCCGAGGTGATCGGTGCCCTCGCCGACGAGCCCGGCCATGACCGCGAGCGTCGCGGCCGACGCGACGAACACGACGACGTCGTCCGCACCCGCGAGCTTCAGGACCGCCGTAAGCACGATGCCGACGACGGACAGCACGATCATCGCGAGCGGCGCGCGGCCGAGCACGCTCACGATCCCGGACGGCGGCTTGGCGGTCTCCTCGGCCACCGAGCCACTCTCGCGGGCGCCGCGGCGCGCTGTCAATCCGGAGGCGGGGTCGACCTCAACCCTTGATCGCGCCGGACAGGCCCGCGCCGCGCAGGAACAGCCGCTGGAACACCAGGAACAGGACGATCGGGAACAGGCAGGCGATCGTCAGCGCCGCGATGAAGATCCCGAGGTCAGTCGTGCCCTGGAGCGTCGGCAGTCGCACCGAGAGCGGCTGCAAGTCGGGGTTGCGGATGACCAGCAGTGGCCACAGGTAGTCCTTCCACGTGTAGATGATCGCGAACACGGAGACGACGCCCAGGATCGGCTTGGACATCGGCAGGACGATCGACCAGAACAGCCGGAACGGGCCCGCCCCGTCGACCCGCGCCGCCTCGAAGATCTCGCGCGGCAGGTTGTCGAAGAATCGCTTGACCAGGACGATGTTGACGGCGCTCGCCCCAGCAGGCAGCCAGATCGCCCAGTAGTTGTCGATCATCCGCCAGTGCAGGATCGGGACGTCGACGATCGTCAGGTACAGCGGCACGAGCAGGACGATCGGCGGCACGAACAGGGTCGCGATGACGAGGCCCATCATCAGGCGGCTGAACCGCGGCCGGAGCACGGAGAGCGCGTAGCCGGCGGTCGTCGCGACGACGATCTGGACGGCCCACGAGCCGAACGCGATGACGACCGTGTTCCACACGTACCGGTCGATATGCGTCTGCGTCCACGCCCGGCTGAGCTGCGTCAGGTCGAAGCCGTGCGGGAACAGCGCCATCGGCAGGCGCAGCGTGTCCTGGGTCGGCGTGATCGACGACTTGAGCATCCACAGGATGGGTCCCAGCCCGACCACGACCAGGAACAGCAACACCAGCACCTGGAGGGCCCGCAGCGGCCAGCGGACGCGCCGCTGGCGCCAGTCCGCGTGGGAGACGATCGTCCGCTCGCTCGACGGCGTCGCGGTCCGTCGTGCCTCGCCGTCGGGCGCTGCGCGGCGACGCCACGGCGCGTTCACGAGGACTTGCTCCACGAGCGCGTCGCCCAGTAGTAGCCCGCCGTGAACACCCCGAGGAAGGCGGCCAGCATGACGCTGAGCGCCGCGGCCATGCCGTAGTCGCCGCCCAGGCTGTTCTGGAAGGCGTACTTGTAGATCAGCAACAGCACCGTCATGGTCGCGTTGGCCGGTCCGCCGCCAGTGAACAGCAGGGGCTCCGTGAACAGCTGGGCCGTGGCGATCAGCTGCAGGATCAGGGTCACGAAGATCACGGCCCGCAGCTGGGGCAGCGTGACGTGGCGGATCTTCTGCCACAGGTTCGCCCCGTCGACCTCGGCCGCGTCGTACAGCTCGGGCGGCACGCCGAGCAGGGCCGCCAGATAGATGATCACGGTCGCGCCCGCGGCGGCCCAGGTTGCCTCGATGACGATGGAAGGCATCGCCATCCCCGAGTCCTGGAGCCAGGGCAGCGGGCCGATCCCCACCCAGCCGAGGATGGTGTTGAACACGCCCGTCGACGAGGCGGAGAAGAAGAACCGCCACAGCAGCACCGCGACGACCGGGGGCACGACGACCGGCAGGTAGGCGAGGGCGCTGAAGATTCCCCGGCCGCGGCGCACCTCGCTCATCAGGACGCCGAGGACGATCGGGATCGGGAACCCGAACACCAGGGCCAGCAGCATGAACCACAGCGTGTTGCGGACGGCGATCCCCAGCAGCGGGTCGGCCAGCACGCGCTGGAAGTTCTGGAGGCCGACCCAGGTGGGCTCGCTGACGAGGTTTGTCTCCTGGAAGGCCATCACGACCGCGCGCACGATCGGGAACCAGGCGAACACGCCGAACACGATCAGGAAGGGCAGCAGGAACGCGAGCGTGCTCAGGCCGTCGCGCGTGATCGGCGAGCGGCGCGCGCGCCGGTGTCGCGCCGCCTCGGCCCCGTGGGCCTCGTGCGCGTCGTGGGTCGCGGGAGCCGCGTCAGTCAACGAACCCATGCGCTCCGGTCACCTTGCGCCCGGCGTTGGACCCGGGCGCCGTGGAGGATGCTAGCCCGGCGGAAACCGTGCACAGACGAGTTGGGGCCCCGGCGACGCCGG
>DATDJA010000278.1:0-3947 GCA_036520795.1 Candidatus Limnocylindrales bacterium | reverse complement strand
AGGCCCATCTCGTGGGCGAACGCCGCGGCCCGCTCGTTGCCCGACCCGCCGACGACGCGGGCGTTGTGCGCCTCGACCCAGTCCACGAGGGGCGCCATGGCCTCGAGGCGTGGGTCCTTGAGCATCGACCCCCGGAACCGGTCGAACGGATGCGGGATCCCCACCAGCCCGCCCTGCTCCCGGACCTCGTCGATGGTCTGGCGTGCCGACCGCCCCGGCGCGACTGCCCGCTCGAGGAACACGGCGATCAGGTCCCCGTCCGCGGTCTTGATCTCCTCGCCAATGATGACCGTGAGCCCCGCGGGCGCCGCATCCCGCGCCCGCAGCGCCCCCTCGATCCGGTCATGGTCGGTGATGGCGAGGTGCGTGAGCCCCCGTTTCGCCGCCGCCCGCACGACTGCCTCAGGCGAAGCCAGGCTGTCGAAGCTCATCGACGTGTGGCAGTGCAGGTCGACGAACGCCCTCACGCCGCGGCCCCGGCCCCGGTCGGGCGGCCGCCGTGCCCATTCTCGGCGATTCCAGTCCCGCGGGGACTGAGATCGCCTGCGATAGGTCCCGGCACCCGCCCTCCGAATCTCATGATGAGAGAGGGCCCTGCGCCGCACCGCACTTGGATTGGATGGCGGGTTGGCGGGGGCTACCGGACGCGATCTCAGTCGCCGAGGCGCGCGAAGCCGCCGACGGTGACTGGAATCGCGGAGGATGCCCACGCCAACCAGCCGCCCGGGACACGAGGATCAGATCTGCTGGACCAGGGACTTCTTGAAGAAGTCGAAGTGCTCGAGGGCGAGCCCGGTGCCGAGCGCCACGCAATTGAGGCTGTTCTCCGCGACGTGGCACGGGACGCCGGTGACCTGCGTCAGCAGCTTGTCGATGTTGCGCAGCAGCGAGCCGCCGCCGCTCATCACCATGCCCTTGTCGATGATGTCCGACGACAGCTCGGGCGGCGTCTGCTCGAGCACCGTGCGGACCGCGGCGACCAGCTGCTGGAGCGGGACCTCGATCGCCTCCATCACCTCGGACGACGTGATCGGGATCGTGCGCGGCAGGCCGGCGATCAGGTCGCGGCCGCGGACCTCCATGCTCAGCTCGCGCTCCAGCGGCAGGGCGGCCCCGATCGCGATCTTGACCTCCTCCGCCGTCCGCTCACCCACCATCAGGTTGTACTTCTTGCGGATGTAGGTGGCGATCGCCTCGTCGAACTTGTTGCCGCCGACCCGGAGGCTGTTGCTGACCACGATCCCGCCGAGCGCGATGACCGCGATCTCGGACGTGCCGCCGCCGATGTCGATGATCATGTTCCCCGACGGCCCGCTGATCGGGACATTTGCGCCGATGGCCGCCGCGAGGGGCTCCTCGATCAGGAACGCCTCCTTCGCGCCCGCCTTGAGGGCCGCGTCGCGAACCGCGCGCTTCTCGACCGACGTCACGCCGGCGGGCACGCTGATCATCACCTCGGGCTTGGAAAAGCCGATGCGGCCCTTGGTCGCCTTGCCGATGAAGAACCGCAGCATCGCCTCCGTGATGACGTAGTCGGCGATGACGCCGTCCTTCATCGGGCGGATGGCCTGGATGTTGCCGGGAGTCCGGCCGATCATCTCGCGGGCCTCTTCGCCCACGGCGACGATCCGGTTGTCCTCGCCGACTGCGACGACGGAGGGCTCCGTGATCACGATGCCCTTGCCCTTGACGTACACGATGACGTTCGCGGTACCGAGGTCGATTCCAATCTTCATGGGCCGGTGAATGCTACCCCAGGTGGGCGCCGCGCCCAGGGTTGGGCGTTCGGCGCGAGTGGTGCGGACGGGTGGGCGGCCGGGCGGTGGTCAGGCCGTATCGGCCGAGCGGGTGATGCTCGCACCCAGCTGCTGGAACTTGCGGTCGATGTTCTCATACCCGCGTTGAACGTGATGCGCGCCGTGAATCAGCGAGGTGCCCTCGGCCGCCAGCGCCGCCAGGATGAGCGATGCCCCGGCACGCAGGTCGCTGATGTCGGTCTCGGCCCCGCGCAGCTTGGAGGGCCCGGTGATCAGCGCGTGGTGGTTGTCGGCGATCTCCACCTGCGCCCCGAGCTTGGCGAGCTCGGCGAGCCACTCGAGCCGGTCCTCGAAGATCGCCTCGTGGATCCGTGACGTGCCGGACGCCTGTGTCAGCAGGACGCATGCCGGGGGCTGGAGGTCGGTCGCGAGCCCCGGATAGGGCTCGGTTTCGATGTCGCACGCCCGGAGGTCGCCCGCGCGCAGGCCCGTCGCGTCGATCTCGATCGAGGACTTGCCGCAGGCCACGGGAACGCCGACCCGGCCGAACAGCTCGACCAGGGCCTCGACATGCTCGCAGGGGGCGTTCTCCAGCGTCAGCTTGCCGCCCGTGACCGCCGCCGCGACGAGGAACGTCCCGGTCTCGATCCGGTCTGAGACCACCGTGTGATTGGCGCCCCGCAGGCGGCGATGCCCGTGGACCTCGATCGTGTCCGGCGTCGTGCGCTTCACGTCCGCACCCATCTTGCGCACGAAGTCGATCAGGTCGTCGACCTCGGGCTCCTGGGCGGCCGGCCGGATGACCGTGTGGCCGTCGGCCAGGGTGGCGGCGAGCATCGCGTTCTCGGTGCCCATGACGGTGACCTGGGGAAACGTCACCTCGCCGCCATGAAGGCGGCCCGGGGCCTGGGCGAAGTAGTAGCCGTCGCGGTAGGCGATCTCGGCGCCCATGGCGCGCATCGCGTCGACGTGCAGGTTCACGGGGCGGCGGCCGATGCGATCGCCGCCCGGGTTGCTGATGATCACCCGGCCGAAGCGGGAGAGCAGCGGACCCAGCAGGATGAACGAGGCGCGCATCTTGGCCGCCGCCTCGAGCGGGACGAACAGCCAGTCGACGTCGCCCGCCGCGATCTCGTAGACGCCGTCCGAGGGGTGGTCGACGACCACGCCGATGTCCCGCAGGACCTCGGTCATGACGCGGACGTCCTCGATCTCCGGGACGTTCTCGAACCGGCAGCGCTCACCCGTGAGGGTTGCCGCGGCCAGGAGCTTCAGCGCGGCGTTCTTGGCCCCGCTGACGTGCACCGTGCCGCGCAGCGGCCGGCCACCCTCGATCCGGAAGGCTTCCGGCGCGGTGACCTCGGGCTTGAACTCCCAGTGGAACGGCTTGGCATCGGCCATTGGCTACGCCCCGCGCCGCGGTCCCTCGCGGTGACGCCGCTCCGCGACGCGGATCCGGAGCAGGGCCGATTGGAGCTGGGCGCGGGCCGCCGACAGGTCGGCCCCCTCGACGAAGCCGGACTCGAGCGCCCGCTCCGCCTCGCGCCGGGCCTCCTGTGCCCGCTCGAGGTCGATCTCGGACGCCATGTCGGCCGTCTCGGCCATGACCACGACCTTGTCCGGCCGCACCTGGAGGAACCCGCCGGCGATGGCGAAGCTCTCCTCCTCGTTGCCCTTGCGGATCTTGAGCTCGCCCACGCCGAGCAGGCTCACGAGCGGGGTGTGGTGGGGCAGGATCCCAAGCTCGCCCTCGGCGCCCGGGACCAGGACCATGTCGACATCGTCCTCGTACGCCAACCGCTCCGGCGTCACGATCTCGAGGTGGAGTGTCATGGTCGTGCCCCGGTTGCGCGCCCGATTCCGGCGGCTGGCTGTCCGGCCGATTCCAGTGCCCGCCGGCGGCTGCGCGCGCCTGGGGCCCTGAGATCGCCGGCCTGCCTGCCGCCTGCGCGGGCGCTCGGTGAGGTGACCGACTCTCTCATCGCGAGATCGGCCGGCCCGGTTGGCGCGGGGAAGGGAGAGGGAGGAGAGACGAACTCAGCCTCCGCGTAGCCGGTCGGACGGCGGCCGATCTCAGTGCCCGAGGCGCGCGAAGCCGCCGACGGGAACTGGAATCGGACCGACGGCAGACCGGCGAAAGCGGAGGCGGAGATCAAGGCACTCACCCCTCGAGCTTGGCGGCGTTGGCGC
>DATDJA010000277.1:0-3762 GCA_036520795.1 Candidatus Limnocylindrales bacterium | reverse complement strand
TTGAGCATCCGGTACCGCTCGCGGTCCTCGAGCACGGACCAGGCCGGTCCCGACAGGCCCGCCACGAGCATCGCCCACAGGGCACTGCCCAGGACGACGAAGGTGCGAACCTCCTCGTTCGCGGCGCCACCGATGATCGTCACCATCGCGACCAGCAGCAGCAGCGACGCGATCGGCCGCGCGACCGTGTAGATGAAGAACAGGACGGGATCGGTCCAGTTCGACTCGACGCGCCAGCCGAGCAGCAGCGCGGTCCGCAGGTTGCGGCCCGTCTCGAGCGCGCCGCCGCCCTCCGTTCGTCCGAGGTCGAAGGTGGGCGAGGTGCCGGCCAGGCCCTCGCCGGTGATGGCGCTCATTGCCAGCGCAGCGAAAGCGTGCCGCGTGCGCGGGCCATTCGCTCGATCCGCCGGATCAGGTACCGGGCGAGCAGCGTGAACCCGACGGTCATCGCGACGAGGATCAGCGCCTCGACCTCGGGCGAGGGTGTGCCGGTGATGTATGGCTGGCCCGTGAACACCAGCTGGCGCATCGCGTCGAGGCCGACGGCGAACGGGATCGTCGCGATCGCCACCATGCCCAGCGCGCCCAGCTTGCCGACCGGGAAGTTCAGCCCGGACACGAAGTACACGGGCTCGATCATCACGTTGGTCAGGTGGAATGCCTCGCGGCCCCACAGGAGGTACAGGCTGGCCATGGCCATCCCGAGGCCATACAGGGCCGACAGGGTCAGGAAGAACACCGCGATCAGCAGGCCCCACTGCTGGACGCTGAAGGTCACCCCGAATACCCACGTCGAGACGACCAGGATCGCGAGCGCCCGCGTGCAACTCATGATCAGGCCGCCGACGGCCATCCCGAGCAGCACCGACATCAGGTTCATCGGCGCGGCGAAGTACAGCTCGAGGTTCCCCTGGTCCTTCTCCCAGTACAGCTGGGCCGCCATCATCCACACGACGTTCAGCCAGAACGCCGCCATGGCGCCGCCGAGGACGACGAAGCCGACGTAGGCCTCGGGGGCCTGCAGGGTGCGATAGACGAGCACGAACGCCGACGTGGTCAGGAACGGCAGCAGGATCTCGAAGAACACCCAGGAGGGCTCGCGCGCCATTCCCCGGACGCGCGGGAAGGCGCGGCCGACGAGCGAACGCGCGTTGTTCTCGATCACCTGGCGGCGGGTCCAGATCGAGGCCGTGCGCGGGTCCGTGCCGTTGCGCGAGCTGGCGAAGATCGACGCCCGCGGCGTCTCGACCGGCGCCGCGTCCGTCGTCATCGGCCGGCCTCCACCGGGTAGGCCTCGTGCGCCTCGTCGGCGCTGGGCGCGGGCGGCAGGTCCTCGACGCCCTCGTCCCCGTCATCCCGGCCCGATCCGGGGCCCTCGCCGTGGCCCTCGTCACGCGCGTCGCCGAAGCCGCGGCCGACCAGTTCGACGAACACGTCCTCGAGCGTCGGCTCGGACTTGCGCAGGGCGAGGATGTGGCTGCCGAGGTTGGCGAGCGCGGTGACGACACCGCCCAGTGCCGCGTCCTCGGACAGGACGAGGTTGACGGTCACCCGCTGGAGCTCCGGGTCGGCGTCCGAGGCCGGCGCCGCCGAGACGACCCCGGGCAACCGCGACAGGGCGGCCATGCCCGCGTCGAGTCCGTCGAGCTCGAGGCGGAAGATCGATTCGCGCTGGACGCGCTTCTTGAGCTCGTCGGGCGTGCCGATCGCCAGGATCCGGCCGTGGTCGACGATCGCGATCCGCTCGCACAGCTCGTCCGCCTCGGCCATGTAGTGCGTCGTCAGGAGCACGGTCCGCCCTGGGACGGCGCCCTTCCAGTCGAGGACGAGCTCGCGGATCGAGCGGGCGGCGGCGACGTCGAGACCCAGCGTCGGCTCGTCGAGGAACAGGATCCACGGGTCGTTGAGCAGGCCGCGGGCCATGTTCATCTTCTGGCGCTGGCCGGTCGACAGCGTGCTCACCCGCTGGAGGCGCTGCTCGCCCAGCCCGACGGCCTCGATCAGCTCGTCCGTCCGCTTCCAGCCCTCGCGCGTGCCCAGGCCATAGAACTGGCTGAACATCCACAGCTGCTCACGGACGGTCAGGATCCCGTAGCCCGACTGCTCGCCCCCGGCGACCATGTTCATGATCCGTCGGATCCGCTTGGTCTCAGTGGCGATGTCGAAGCCGAAGATCCTCGCGGTCCCGCTGGTCGGCAGCAGGAGCGTGGTCAGGATCTTGATCAGCGTCGTCTTGCCCGCACCGTTCGGGCCGAGCAGCCCGAAGAACTCGCCGGGCGCGACCTCGAGGTCGACACCGGCGAGCGCGACGACGGGCTTCGGCTTCGTCGCGTAGACGCGCCGAACGGCGGTGACGGAGATCGCCGGCGGGAGGCTCTGGCTCGGGCGTGCGGCGGCCATGGTCAGCCGGTGCGGACCTCATGCGGGAAGCCGGATGCTACCACGGCTCGACCCGTTGATGGAAGATGGCGATCTTACACGCGCATTACGGTTGTCGAACAGGTCGGGGCCTCGGGCGCGTGCCGCCCGAGGCATTGACGTTTGTCGTCATCGGCTTGTCGACCCGGGTCCATCAACGGTGGCGGCGCGGGTTCCTAGGCTCTGGTCATCAACTTCGCGACTGCTCCATCCAAGCCCAGTCGTGGCCCGCCACCAAGACCTCGACCGGAGACCACCAGAGATGTTCGCCACCAGCGCCGTCAAGCCGTTCAGCGTCCGGATCCGCCCCTACGCCCGGATCCAGTACAAGGGCCGCCCCGGTCCCTCGAGCCCCATCCGCCCGCGGGCGGACGCCTATCGCACCAAGCCGGGAGCGCTCCTCACGTTCGCAGGCATCGCGCAGGCGACCGCCGTCGGCGGCTTCGGGTTCGCAGCTCGGCCCGCGGCCGGCGCCGAGTAATCCAGCTCAGCAGTCGTCAATCGCGCGCCCCGCGCTCCAGCGCCGGACCGGCCTTACCGCCGGCCGGCGCATCCGCATGTCCGGCGCTAGCCGGCAGTCACCAGCTCCCCGGCCAGCTCGCCGCCGACCTTGGCGTTGTTGACGATCAGCGCAATGTTGGCCTTGACCGACGCACCGTCGGTGATCGCGGCGACCCTGGCCAACAGCCAGGGCGTGAGCGCCGCGCCGCCTACCCCCGTGTTGTCCGCCTCGCGGATCGCCTGGTCCACGGCCGCCCGGGTCAGGTCGTCGGGAAGCGCTAGCTCCTCCGGGACCGGGTTGCAGATCACGAGGCCGGATCCCAGGCCAAGCGCCTCGTGGGCGCGGATCACGGCAGCCGCCCCGGCGACGTCCGGCACGCTGGTGGGCGCCTTGATCCCGGAGCCGCGGGCGTAGAACCCGGGCACCTCGTCGATCCCGATGGACACCACGGGCACCCCGCGCGTCTCGAGGTACTCGAGCGTCCGCGGGACATCGAGGATCGCCTTCGGGCCAGCGCAGACCACGACGACCGGGGTGCGGGCGAGCTCATCGAGGTCGGCCGAGATGTCGAAGCTCGGGTTGGGGCCGTCGATGGCGCCCCGATGGACGCCGCCGATCCCGCCGGTGGCGAAGACGCGGATCCCCACCGCGTGGCAGGCGATCATCGTGGCGGCGACCGTCGTCGCGCCCCACGCGCCGCGGGCGATCGCGGCGCCCAGGTTCCGCCTTGACACCTTGTCGACGGTCCCGCGCTCGGCCGTCGCCAGGGCCTCGAGCTCCTCGCGCGACAGACCGACCAGGAGCCTGCCCGCGTTCAGCGCGACCGTCGCCGGGATCGCGCC
>DATDJA010000276.1:0-2116 GCA_036520795.1 Candidatus Limnocylindrales bacterium | reverse complement strand
ATCGCAGATGCGGGCGGCGCTCGCCCGGAGCACCGGCGGCTAGCGCCGATGGCCAGTACGCGGCCGGGCCTCGTCGGCTTCCGGATCTCGGCCACCGAGTCCACCGGGCTCGACTGGCCGCGGGTCGACGAGACCTGGGCCCTGGCGGGCGAGCTCGGCGTGTTCGACGCCGGCTGGATGAGCGACCACGTCTCGGACGCGGCCCGCGAGCGCAACGGCCCGGCGATGGAGTCGCTGACCACGGTCTCGGCGCTCGCGCACCGCGTGCCCGGGAAGTGGATCGGCATCGCGGTCGCGGCCAATACGTTTCGGCACCCGGCCCTGCTCGCAAAGTCCGCGACCGTGCTGGACAACGTGACCGGCGGCCGGTTCATCCTCGGGCTCGGCGCCGGCTGGCACGCCGGCGAGCACGAGGCCTTCGGGATCCCGCTGCCGCCGCTGCCCGAGCGCTATGACCGTTTCGAGAGCGCGCTGCGGGTGCTGACGGCGCTGTTCTCCGACGCGGCGCACCGTGCGCCTGGGGTGTCGCTCGACGATCCGCACTTCCCGCTCCGCGGCGCGACCAACGAGCCGGGAGCGGTCCGCCCGGGCGGCCCGGCGATCTGGCTGGGCGGCCAGAAACGCCGGGGCATCGAGCTCGCGGCGCGCTATGCCGAGGGCTGGCCGATGCCCGGCAACCGCCCCGGCGACGTCGACTACTTCGCCCTCAAGCGGGACGAGATCTCGCGGGCGCTCGAGGCGGCCGGCCGCGATCCCGCCGACTTCACCTTCGCCGCGCAGCTGTCGTGCGGCGCCACCGCGGACTCGCGTCGCGACGCGCTCGAGACGGCTCGAGCGTTCCTCGCCGTGGGCGCCAACCACGTGATCCTGGGCGTTCCCGCGAGCATGGCACCCGACGGGCTCGCGGTCGTCGCCGACGAGGTCGCCCAGCCCCTGGCGGAGCGCGCGGCCGCCCCTTCGCCGCTGGCGTGACCGAGGGCGGGGCCGGCGACGGCGGCCCGGAGGTCTGGCGACTCGAGGCCGGCGACGAGGATGGCCTCCGTGCCTACGTCGACATCGTCAACACGGTCGCCCCAGAGTCGCCGACGTCCCTGGAGGACATCGCCTGGTCCGACGCGACCTATCCGGGCGGCGCGCGCTTCCTCGGCTCGCTCGACGGCCGGCCCGTCGGAACCGCGTCTGTCGGACGGATCTACATGTACGAGGCCAGCTTCGAGCGCTACTGGTTCGACGTGCACGTCCTGCCGGCGGCGCGGCGCCGGGGGCTCGGGACGCGGCTGCTGGTCGCGTGCTCTCGGGTGGCCCGCGACGCGGGCAAGACGGGTCTCCAGACCGACGTGTCGGAGCGGCACGCTGACGGCCTGGCGTTCCTCGCCGGTCATGGGTTCGAGGTCATCGAGCGCGCCAAGATGGTCCAGCTCGACCTGCGGGGCCTCGCGCCGCCGGCCGCCGACCCGCCACCGGGATTCGCGTTCACCACGCTCGCCGAGCGGCCCGACCTGGAGCACGGCGTCTATGCGATCGCGGTCGCGGCGTATCTCGACATCCCGAGCGTCGACGCGCCGGTGGCCGTGGGCACCATGGAGGAGTTCGTCGCCCGCGACGTCCGGCGTGACGGCATCCCGGCCGACGGGTTCTTCATCGCCCTCGACGAGGCCAGTGGCGAGGTCGCCGGGTGGGCGTCGCTGATGTTCGTCCCGGGCTCGACGACCATGGCCTGGCACGACATGACCGCCGTCGGACGGGCGTGGCGAGGGCGTGGCATCGCGACCGCGCTGAAGCGGGCGACGATCGCGTGGTCGATCGAGCACGGACTCGAGATCCTCGAGACCGGCAACGACGAGGACAACGGCCCGATGCGCGCCGTGAACATCAAGCTCGGCTACCTCCCGATCCCCGACCTGCTCACGATGCGCGGGCCCCTCGCCCCCCGCTGAGCCGCCCTCCCGGGACAGGCCCGGCATACTTCTGGCGTGGGCGTCGTCGACCTCAACGGGATCCGGTTGCGGAACCGGCTCGTCACCTCCGCCAGCCTGCTGGGCTACGGGGCGTCGAAGCGACGGCTGATCCTGTACGGCCTCTCCCCGATCGCCCAGTGGGTCCCGCTGGAGCGCTT
>DATDJA010000275.1:0-3172 GCA_036520795.1 Candidatus Limnocylindrales bacterium | reverse complement strand
CGCGGAGGCCAGGGGTTCGAGTCCCCTCATCTCCACCATCGTGGGTCGGTTGGGCAGGTGGTGAGCCCAAAGGTCTGTAAAACCTTCGCCTTCGGCTGTGGCGGTTCGATTCCGCCCCGGCCCACCAGCATCCCTGGAGACGACGCCCGGTCTCCGCACGCCCGCGACCGGGCCGATCAGCGGACTATGCCGACCAGTCGAGGGTGTCGGTGTCGACCCATCGTCCGAGGATGAACGGCTCGCCCGGCCAGTCGGCGGTGCTGCCGGTGATCGCCAGCGGGCCGGTCACGTCGGCGATCGAGAGGCGGAACCGGAACCGGCCGTTGCCGTCCTCCGGCAGGCGGAACCCGTCGGAGTCGATGCATACGCCGAGCGTGGCGTGGCAGCCACCCGCGGCGCCGTTGCCGTACGCGTAGCCCGACAGATCCATCTCGCTGACCACCTCGCTGTCGCGGATCTCGCGCGCGGTGATCAACGGCGAGACGTCGCTCGTCACGACCTCGATCTCGAGCCGGTCGTAGCGGAGGTCTCCGCCGCCGGCGATGACCAGGCGCCAGGCCTTGGCGGCCGGATCCTCGAGGCTGACCCGGAGCGTCTCGGCGTCAAGCGACTCGACCGTGAGCTCGGGATAGACATCGCCTTCCACGTTGCCCTCGTCGACGGGTGGGGTGGGGGTGGCAGTCGGGGCCGGGGTGACCGACGGCACGGGGATCGGGGTGGGATCGGGGGCGCTCGATACGGGGCTCAGTGACGGCGCCGGCGGCACCGCCGCGATCGGCGCGGAACAGGCTGCCGCGAGCACGAGGGCGAAGGTGGCCAGAAGGAGGAGGGCGCGACGCGGGGTCAAGGGAACCTCAGGCATTCGGGCGATGTGAGCTCGGGGCATCCGTACGACGCTTGAGCGCATCGTTATGGTTCCCCCGCCGGCCCACGAAATCGAGTGACATTCGTCCATGCCGGCCGGGCTGTTCGTCGCGCGACGAGGGCCGGCGGCGGGTCAGTCGATGGCGGCGTGCAGCTCGGCCGAATGCTTCCGCAGCCAGCGGCGCCAGGCGGCGTGATCGGGGACGCGCGAGGACAGCAACGTGATGAATGCAGGGCCGTGGCCGAACACCCGCAGGTGGCACAGCTCGTGGGCGGCGACGGCGTCGAGGGCCTCGGGGGGCGCGAGGACGAGCCGCCAGCTGAACGAGAGGCTGCCCTTGCGCGAGCAGCTCCCCCAGCGGCTGGTCGTATCGCGGATCGTGATCCGCGCGGGTGCTACCCCGAGCGCCGGGCCGTGACGGCCGATGGCGGCATCGAGGGACGCGCGGGCGCGGGCACGGAACCAGGCCTCGAGGATCACCGCGGTCGGACGCCGGTCGCGCGCAACCCGCTCGACCAGCAGCTCGTCCCCATCGTCACCGCCGACGCGCTCGACCCGCGACGCTCGATAGCCTGGGCCGGCCGCGACCACGCGCACCCGGTGCGGGAGCCCGAGGTAGGGCACGAGGCGGCCGTCTTCGAGCCCCGGCCGCGCCTCGAGTCGCGCCTGCGTCGCCTCCTGGCGATCGAGGTGGCGCCGGATCCACGACTCGCGCTCCGCCAGGAACGCGGTGACCATGGGCTCGGGTCGCGCCCAGCCGCGCCGGCCCGCGACGGGGACCGAGACGACCACGCCGCGGTCGGGGACGATCGTCACGCGCAGCCGGCGGGATCGGGGCGAGCGGCGGAGCACGTACCGCAGCTCGCCGCCGGGAAGGCGCGCGAGCGCGTCCGTCTCGGTCGCCACGGCGGCGAGCGTCATCCCCGGCGCCGCAGGAGGCGGCCGGGGCGTTCGCCGGTCTCGCGCCCGCCGAGCACCGCCACCCGGCCGTTCACGATCACGTCGCGGATTCCCGCCGGGTGGACGGCCGGCCGCTCGTAGGTCGCGAGATCGGCGACGGTGGCGGGGTCGAACACGACGACGTCGGCATAGGCGCCCTCGCGCAGCACGCCGCGGTCCCGCAACCCGACGCGCGCCGCCGGCACGGCGCTCAGCTTCGCGACGGCCGTCTCGAGGTCGATGACGCCCCGCGTCCGGACGTAGTCGCCGAGCACGCGCGCCGTCGAGCCATAGGTGCGCGGGTGGGGCACACCCTCGCCCAGGATCGGGTGGCCGGGACGGCGACCCTCGGCGTCGGTGCAGACGGCGATCCAGGGCATCCGCATGATCGCCTCGACGTCCGGCTCGGCCATGCAGTGGATGACGATGTCGACCGAGAGGCGATCGTCGGCGAGGACGTCGAGGGCGAGATCGACGGGATCACTGCCGAGGTCGTCGGCGATCTCCTGGATCGACCGGCCATCCCACTCCGGCCGCGACGCGCTGCGCGAGATCACGATCGACCCCCAGCCGGGATCGAGGGTGACGTTCTCCCAGCCCGAGCTGCCCTCGCGCATCTGCTCGCGGATCGCGCGGCGCGCCTCCGGGTCGCGGATGGCCGCCTCCGCGTCGGCGATCGAGAGGGCGAGGATCGTGGGCGGGAGGATGATCGAGAGGGTGGTCGCGGCCGCGGTGTACGGGTACTGGTCGGCCGCGACGTCGAGGCCGTCGCGCCGCGCCGCCTCAAGGCGCTCGACCAGCGCATCGGCCGTGCCCCAGACCGAGCGCGCGCCGGCCTTGAGGTGGGAGACCTGGAGCCGCGCGGGACGGCCGGCCAGCTCGCCCGCCAGGCGGGTCGTGGAGATCGCCTCGTCCAGCGAGTCGAGCACGCCCGCCGACTCGTTGCGCATGTGGGTGGCGTACAGCCCATCGCGCCGGGCGACCACCGCGACCAGCGCGGCGACTTCGTCGGGCGCGGCGTGGACGCCCGGGGCGTAGATGAGCCCGCTGGAGACGCCGACCGCACCCGCCTCGAGCGCCTCGTCGACATGGCGGACCATCGCCGCGAGCTCCCGCGGCGAGGGCGCGTGGCCATCCGGCCCCAGAGCGGCCCAGCGGACGGTCCCATGACCGACGAGGAACGCCACGTTCGGCCCCAGCGGCTGGCGCTCGACTTCGTCGAGGTACTCGGCGAACGTCGTCCACCCCGGATCGAGCCCGAGCGTCGTGAAGTCGGCGTCGAGCATCTCCCGGACCACCCCGGCCATCGGTGCGTACGTGTACCCGCAGTTGCCCGACAGCTGGGTCGTGAAACCCTGGCGCAGGTGG
>DATDJA010000274.1:0-2083 GCA_036520795.1 Candidatus Limnocylindrales bacterium | reverse complement strand
ACGCCGGCCGTGTCGAGCGAGTCCTTGATCGTGAACGGGATCCCGTGGAGCGGGCCCCGGACGACTCCCCGCGCGAGCTCGCCATCCGCGGCTTTCGCCTGTTCGCGAGCGTCGTCGGCGAATTGGACGACCGCGTTGATCCGGGGGTTGACCGCCTCGGTGCGGGCGAGGCACGCTTCGACGACCTCGACCGAGCTGACCTCGCCCGACGCGATGGCGCGCGCCATCCAGACGGCCGATCGGGACCACAGCGGCGTCATCGGGACATCGTGCCAGTTCGACGGGGTGGACGATCGGCTCGACCCGCCCGACCGAACTGGGTATCGACGGCCGCGCCGTTGCCCGGTCACGATCGACGAAGTCGGGCCGGCGGGCCGATCCGCGCAGATGGAGTCCAGCGATGGGAAAGCACAGCAAGAGCCGAGCGTCGAACGAGGGCTCGGTCCGCCGCGCGAAGCGCAAGGTGCGCCGGCTCGAGCGGCGCCTGGCTGCCGTCCGCGAACTCGAGGCGAAGCGGCGCCGACAGGCGGCCAAGGCGCGGGAAGGCGGGGCCCCGCGGGACCTCGTGGCGAAGCGCGAGCGACAGCTCGACAAGGCGGAGCATCGCGGCGCGACGATCCAGGCCGAGATCGCGAGCCTCGAAGGGGCCGCGCCCGCCGCCGTTTCAGCCGCCTCCACCGACATCGTGGAGGGCCCGCGCGGCTACTGCCTGCGTGAGAAGCGCACCGTCACGATCGCGAACCCTGAGCCCATGGTCATGCGCAACGGTCGCACGGGGACATCGGGGACCTGCCCGAGCTGCGGCGCGAGGATCGTCCGACCCTAGCCTGGGTGATCTGGCGGGCGGGCGTCGAAAGCGACCATCGCCTCGCACCATGCGGCCGCCCCGAGGAGCCGCTCCAGCGCCCGCGAGGCGCCGATGAGCTGGAGGCCCAGCGGCAGGCCCGCGTCGTCGAGGCAGATCGGGATCGAGATCGAGGGCAGTCCGGCGAAGCTCCACGGGGCGCACAGCATGAAGTCCCCGGTGCCCTCCGAGCGGAGCGGGGCCGGCCCCGGCGCGACCGGCGAGAGCAGCGCATCGATGCTCCGGAGCAGCGGCTCGACGGCAAGCCGGAAGGCCGCCCGGACCTCGCGAGCGCGCTTCACCTCGGCCGCATCGTGGGCCATCCCGGCCCGGACGAGCCCGGCGATCTGCGGCCCATAGTCGGCCTCGTGGACCCGGAACCACGCCACGTGGACGGCCGCCGCCTCCGCCTCGAGGATCACCCGGCCGGCGTCGAGCAGCGCCAGCAACTCGGGCGGCAGCTCGACCTCCACGATCCGTGCCCCCGCGTCGTCGAGACGACCGATGGTCGCGTCGAGCTGGGCGCGGAGCCCCGCGCCCGCCTGGTCCAGCAGGAGCCGCGAGACCCCGAGCCGCAAATGCTCACGGCGCGCGACGTCGATCGGCCGGCCCAGGAGCACGCCCTCGATCAGCGCGGCATCGGCGACCGATCGCGCGATGGGTCCGGCGTGGTCCAGGGACGGCGCCAGCGGCACCACGCCGTCGAGCGGCACGGCGCCGTGCGCGCCCTTCAGCCCGACGACCCCGCAGAACGCCGACGGCCGCAGGATCGAGCCGACCGTCTGGGTCCCGATCGCGGCCGGCACCTGGCGCGCCGCGACCGCCGCCGCCGAGCCCGACGACGAGCCGCCCGGCGTGTGCTCGGCCGACCACGGGTTGGTGGTCGGTGCCGGGTCCTTGTAGGCGAACTGCGTCGCGACCGTCTTGCCGACGATCACCGCGCCCGCGGCACGCAACCGGGCCACCAGCGCCGCATCCCGGGTCGGGAACCGATGGGCGAACGGGGCGGCACCCGACGTCGTGGGCAGACCGGCGACGTCGATGATGTCCTTGACACCGACCGGGACGCCGTGAAGCGGCCCGATCTCCCGCCCCGCCGCGACATCCTCGTCGCGTGCCTGCGCCTGCGCTCGAGCGCCATCGCCGTCGACGGTGACCCACGCCTTCAGGACCTCGTCGCCCGTCGCGATCCGCTCGAGCACCGCCTCGACCAACGCGACCGACGTGAGGTCGCCCCGC
>DATDJA010000273.1:0-3207 GCA_036520795.1 Candidatus Limnocylindrales bacterium | reverse complement strand
ACGTTCTCGCCGGTGAAGGGGAAGGTCGCCGCCCCGGTGCCATGGTTGGTCGCCGAGTAGCGGACCGTCAGGGCGAGCTTGCCGCTCTCCATCTGGCCGTGCTTCTGCGGCTTGTCGGCGCGGACGTCGCCACCGTCGAGCGTGAGCTCGAGCTGGCCTGCGGTCCCCGAGCCCGTCAGCGCGAGGCTGGTCGGCTCCAGGCTCACGGGCGTGCCGGCGCTCGCGCTGAGCGGCACGACGACCTGCTGGACCGCCGGCGAGCCGAGGGTGAGCACGGCGTCGTCGAGGGTGAAGTCGTCCTTGATCGAGAAGCCGAACGTGCCGTCCATCGTGTCGCCGGCCGCGACGCTGGGGATGTCCATGTCGAAGCTCTCGCGGACGGGCTGGCCGCCCGACTTGAGCGCGATCGTCGCGTCGAGGCGCGCCTCGTCCAGGCCGAGGTTCTCGAAGGTCGCACCGATGTTGAGATCGGCATAGCGGCCGTTGGGCGTGATGGTCAGGTCGTTGAAGGTGACGTGGAAGCCGGCGAACCAGGCCTCCTGGCCGAGGGTCATCTCGACCGGCTCGATCGCGGGCGCCTCGTCTTCGTCGTCGGTCGTCGACGAGATGTCGATGCCGGCCCCTCCCACGAGATCGTCGATCGCCTGGTCGATCTCGGCCTGATCGACCGTGCCGCCGACCGGGTCGGGCGCAGCGGCAGAGCTGCCGCACGCGGCGAGGACGATGGCCAGGGTCCCGGCGAGGACCGGGGCGATGAGCGACCGGCGGATGCCGATCGGGTCCGGGTTCCGCATGGCGGATCTCCTTTGGTGGTTCGAGTTGGCGGGGGGGTTCGTCGGTGGTGTGGGTTCGATCTGGCGGCACTGTCGGACACGGCCATGCAGGTTGGCTTAAGGCCGGGTTCGGGGCGGGTGAATCGCACTGCCGGCAGCGGCCGCTACACTCGGGCGCGATGACCGGACCCCAGCCCGCACCCCGACCCGGCCTCGTCCGCCAGGGCGACCGCGACAAGGCGCTTCGACCGCTGCCGCTCGCGCAACGGCGTGCGGCGTTCGCGGAGGGACTGGATGCCTACGACCGAGGCGACTTCTTCGCCGCCCACGAGGCGCTGGAACCCGCCTGGATGGGCACGGACGATCTCGACGAGCGCGCGCTCCACCAGGGGCTGATCAAGGTCGCCGCGGCGTACGTCCACGCGGTGCGCGGCAACCCGGCGGGCATCGCCAAGAACCTGACCGGCGCCCGCGGCCACCTGGCGCAGGCGACGACGGTCGGCCCGGCGTGGGGCGTCGACATCGCCGCCCTGCTGCTGGCCGTCGACGCACGCATCGCCGACCCCGGCCTCGCCCCGTACCCGCCCGCCGTCAGGAGGCTCCCGCCCGCATGAACCGACCGATGGGGATCCCCGCCGTCGACCCCCTCTACGCCGACCTGCGCCGCCGCGATCCGGTCCGGCCGGCGGTGCTGCTCGACATCCGCGAACGCGACGAGTTCGCCACGGTCCGCGTCGAAGGCTCGCTGTTCATTCCGATGTCCCAGCTCGGCGCGCGGCTGGCCGAGGTCCCGCGCGACCGCCCGATCCTCGTGCTATGCGCGTCGGGCGCCCGGTCGGCCTCGGTCACCGGCGAACTGCTGGCCGGCGGCTGGTCGGATGTCGGCAACGTCGCCGGCGGCATCACGACCTGGGAGCGGATGGGCCTGCCGGTCAGGCGCGGCCCGGTCGAGCCCGGCGAGGGCGACGGCGCGGGCTAGGGACGAGCGGGCCCCGCGTCAGCCCTCGCGACGCTCAGCCCGGCGTCGCCGGATCGAGGCGACGATCTCGCGCACGCGCTCCTTGTGGGCCAGCGCCCAGCCAGCGAGGATCAGCAGGATGAAGTTGACGGTGCCGACGGCCGCCGCATTGGCATAGCCGATCTGCTGGCCGATCTCGCCGTCGAGCTTGAGCCCGGGCACGGTCGCGCCGAGCAGGCCGAGCTGGAAGAACGGGGGCTGCGGGGCGAGGTTCGTGCGCGCGGCACCACCCGTCAGGCCGCTCGCCGTCTCGCCCCCAAACAGGAAGCCGTGCGAGCCCGCGGCGAGCGCTTCCGCACCCTGGATGCCCTCGCCCAGGTCGGTCTGAGACAGCGTCTGCCACAGCGGGATGACGCCGTCGGCGTCCGGGACCGTCCACAACGTGCTGTTGAGGACGTTGGTGCCGTCGGTGCCACCCTGGACGTAGATCGCGCCGTTGGACGTGAACCCGCGGAGATTCGAGCGCGGGCCGGGCAGGTTCGTCTGGCCGCTGATCTTCCACGGCGAGTTCATCTGGTTCGGGTTCGCCGGCACGGTGCCCGGGCCGCCGAGGGTGCCGATCTGCACGGTGGCGACCGGCCCGCTGGCGTTGCTGCCGCCGACGAGGTAGATGAAGTCGCCCGTGTGGAACGCGACCCCGTCGACGTTGGCCTCGACGAGCGGGTTCTGCGCGACCCACTGCTGCGGCGTGGCCGGCGTGGCGTTGCTCATCTGTGTCTTCCAGACGCCCGTGGTCGGCGCGGTCCCGTCGGTGCCGCCCATGATGATGAGGCCGTCCGAGACGGCCGCCGCGGACAGGCCCGCGAGCGGCACAGGCAGCTTGGCGGCCTCGACGGTCGTCCACTGACCGAGCGTCCCGTCGTTGGCGATGGTCATGGCGTAGGTCGTGTCGGTCGGCTTGCCGTCGGGACCGTAGCCACCGACGACGTAGACGGTGCTGCCGACGACGACGCCCGCGGCCGCGGAGCGGGCCGCGGGCAGGGGCGGGCCTTCCTTCCAGCCGTCGAGGTTGCCGTCCCCGACCGCGCGGGCCACGTGCACGTCGGCGACGGGGGCGGTGCCGTCGGTGCCGCCGATGTAGAGGTACGTCTGCCCGAGCACCGCCGCGACGCCGTCGGCCCGGCCGCCCGGCAGCTGGATCTCGGGCGGTGACGGCTGCCAGGGCAGCGTCGCGCCGGTTGGCACGGGACACGGCAGCGTCTCGTTGGACGGCGGGCAGAAGTTGATCGGCGCCCACAGGAGCAGGCCAAGATCGACGGTCTTCTGGACCGTGAAGTAGTACGCCCGGTCCGGCAGGTAGCCGAGCAGCATGATCATCAGGACGAACCAGAAGATCGCCTTGACGGACGCCCAGCCCCAGCCATCGGCGTCGAACAGGCCGAAGAACGCGCGGCGGCGCGGGGCCGCGATCGGGCG
>DATDJA010000272.1:0-3633 GCA_036520795.1 Candidatus Limnocylindrales bacterium | reverse complement strand
CGTCGCCCGCCCGTGTGCCGCGATGCCCGGCAGCTGCTCCTCGATCACGCTCTTGACGTACGCCTCCGTGCCCTCGGGCAGCAGGCGGAATTCGGGCGGGACGGCGTGGGCGCCGAGGAACGTCGGGACCACCTCGACCGGTCCTTCCTTCCCGAGCTGCCACGCGACCTCGATCAGCCGGAGCTCGGTGGCGAGGTCGAGGCCGTAGCCGGACTTCGCCTCGACCGTGGTGACACCGCGGGCGAGCATCTCGTCGAGCCAGCGGCGGCCGTGCCGGGCGAGGTCGTCGGCGTCCGCGGCGCGCGTCATGGCGACGGTCGAGAGGATCCCGCCGCCGGCGGCCAGGATCTCGAGGTAGCCGGCGCCCTGCTGGCGGAGCACGAGCTCCTGCTCGCGCGTGCCCGCGAACAGCAGGTGCGTGTGAGGGTCGATGAGCCCGGGCGTGACGACGCCGCCGTCGGCGTCGAGGCGCGCAAACCGCGACAGCGCGTAGCCGCCCGCCTCAAGTCCCCGCTCGACCGCGGCACGCGGACCCACGCCGACGATCCTTCCCTGCCAGCACGCGACGACCGGCGCGTCCGCCGCGCCCGGACCGCCTACGGCCGCGGCGTCGAGCACCGCGGCATCGGCCTGTGCCTCCCCTCGCCGCAGGCCGCCGGCGAGCGTCGCGACCTGGGAGGCGCCGTGGATCAGGAGCCCGAGTGCATCGGAATTGCCGCGGCCGCCCTCGATGAGGCGGAGGGTCATGCCTCGCCACCGACGGCGTCGCGCGCGGCGGCGAGGCGCAGCTCGAGCGCCATGAGCGGCGAGGCGTCGCGCAGCTTGATCGCGGCGGCTGCCGCCGCGAACCGCTCCTCCATCGGCGCGTCGGCCGGCGCGTCGGCGTGATCGGCGATGTCCATGAACGCCGCCAGCGGCGCGAGCCCGATCAGCTCCGACTCCGCCAGCTCCACGCCGTCCTCCGCAGCGAGCTCGCCGACCACCTCCCACGCCCGCCACATCGGGGTCGTGCGGGCGTTCAGGAGATTCATCGAGACCTGCGCCCGGGCGGGATGCCCGCGCTCGGGCTCCTCGACCCGGAAGCCGTTGGCCTGGACGCGCGGCAGCCCGCCGCCCGATTCGCGAACCCGTCGGGCGATGCGCTTGGCGAGCTCGACATCGTCCGACGCGAGGTTGATGTTCCATGCGATCAGGAACGGCCGCGCCCCGACGGCCACGGCCCCGGCCCGCGGGTGCATCCGCTCCGGTCCGTAGTCGGGCTGCCGGCCGTTGTGCGTGATCTCGACTTTGAGACCCTCGTACTGCCCGCGTCGGACGTCGGCCAGCCTCACACGGTCGGCGCGTGCGGCGGCCTCGGCGTAGAGGTACACGGGCAGGTCCCAGCGGGCCGCGATCCGGCGCCCGAACGCCCGCGCCATCTCGACGCAAGCGTCCATCGGCGTGTCGGCGAGCGGCACGAACGGGACGACGTCGACGGCGCCGATCCGCGGGTGCTCGCCCGTGTGGGTCTCCATGTCGATCTCGTCGAGCGCCCGGCCGACCATCTCCTCGAGCCCCGCGGCGACCGGCTCGTGCTCGCCGGCGATCGTGAACACCGAGCGGTTGTGGCTGGCGTCGGAGGTGCGGTCGAGGAGAAACACGCCAGGCGTGCCGACGAGGGCGTCGGCGAGGCGATCGACGACGTCGAGACGCCGGCCCTCGGACACGTTGGGGACGCTCTCGACCAGCACGCCGCGATCCTACTCGCCCGCGTGACGCCCCGACGGGCCGCCCGGCGACGACGCCGCTTGACCGTCTCGGCGGTGGCACCGCACGTACACTCCCTCGTCAATGACCGAGCCGCGCCGAAGCCTCCTCCACCACCCCGACTTCCTCAAGTTGTGGACCGCCGAGACGATCTCGGTGTTCGGCACCGCAGTCAGCCAGCTCGCCCTGCCGCTGATCGCGGCGACGATCCTGCAGGTCAGCGCGTTCGAGTTCGGCCTGCTGACCACGATCGCGTTCCTGCCGTTCATCCTGCTGAGCCTGCCGGCGGGGGTGTGGGTCGACCGGCTCCGCCGCCGGCCGATCCTGATCCTCGGCGACCTCGGCCGCGCGATCGCGATCGCGTCCATCCCGATCGCCTTCGCCTTCGATGCGCTGACGATCTGGCAGCTGTATGTCGTCGGCTTCGTCAACGGCTGCCTGACCGTGTTCTTCGACGTCGCCTACCAGAGCTACCTGCCGTCGATCGTGGAGCGAGACCAGCTGGTCGAGGGCAACTCCAAGCTGGAGATCACGCGCTCCGCCGCGCAGATCCTCGGTCCCGGTCTGGCGGGCGTCCTGATCGGGGCGTTCCGGGCGCCGTTCGCGATGGTCATCGATGCCGTCAGCTACCTGTGGTCGGCGGTGTTCGTGTTCCTGATCCGGCGACCCGAGCCGCCCGTCGTGCCGCACGACGAGGCGGCGGACGGGCCCAAGCCGTCGATGCGCAAGGAGATCGCCATCGGCCTGCGCTACGTGACCGGGCACCGCTGGCTGCGGTCGATCGCGGCGACGACGGGGACAGCGAACTTCTTCGGCAACGTCATGGGCGCGATCCTGATCCTCTACGTCACCCGCGAGGGCGGGCTGACGGCCGAGGCGATCGGCTTCGCGTTCTCGATCGGGTCGGTCGGCGTCCTCCTGGCCGCGCTGGTCACGAGCCGGCTGACGGCGCGCCTGGGCGTCGGACGGATGCTCGTGCTGACCTCGATCGGGTTCAGCCTCTCGGGCCTCCTCGTCGCCGCGGCCTCGACGACGTATCTGTTCTTCGCGCTCGCGCTGTTCGGGCTGCTGGGTGGCTTCGCCAGCGTCGCCTGGAACATCAACCAGGTGTCGCTGCGCCAGGCGATCACTCCGCCCCGGATGCAGGGCCGGATGAACGCGACGATGCGCTTCATCGTGTGGGGGACGATCCCCCTCGGCGCGATCATCGGCGGCATCCTCGGCGACCTGATCGGCCTCCACGCGACCATCTGGGTGGGCGCCATCGGGGGCATGTTCGCCTTCCTGCCGGTCGCGACATCCTCGGTCCGCCAGATCGTCAGGATGCCGGAGCCCGTCGACGACGACTCGTCAGCCGGGTCGATGGCCGGCGCGGAGCCTGCCTAGGCGTCAGCCGCGCCTCAGTCGGCCTCGAGCATCGGTATCCGGAGGCCGCGCTCGCGGGCAACGTCGACCGCGCGCTGGTAGCCCGCGTCGACGTGCCGCGCGACGCCCATGCCGGGATCGGTCGTGAGCACCCGCTCGAGCTTGCGCGCCGCGAGGTCCGTGCCGTCGGCGACGACCACCATGCCCGCGTGCTGGCTGTAGCCGATCCCGACGCCGCCGCCGTGGTGGATCGACACCCAGGTTGCGCCCGCGGCGGTGTTGACGAGCGCGTTGAGCAGCGGCCAGTCGGCGACCGCGTCCGAGCCGTCGGCCATCGCCTCGGTCTCGCGGTTGGGTGACGCGACCGAGCCCGCGTCGAGGTGGTCGCGGCCGATGACGATGGGGGCGAGCACCTCGCCCGCGGCGACGAGGCGGTTGAACTCGATCCCCGCCCTGGCGCGTTCCCCGTACCCCAGCCAGCAGATGCGCGCCGGCAGGCCCTGGAACGGCACCTTTGCCTGG
>DATDJA010000271.1:0-11466 GCA_036520795.1 Candidatus Limnocylindrales bacterium | reverse complement strand
GGGCGCGAGGCGGCGCGCGTGGTCGAGGCCGAGCGCGCGGACACCCGGTCGGCGGATGACATCCGCGACGGCCAGCGCCACGGCCGAGGGTGGCGCGACGTTCCACGCGCCACCGGCGACGACCACGAGCTCGGGCGCCGGCAGGGCGTCGATCGTCGGCGTGGCATCGAGCAGGCGCCCGACGGCGGCGCGCGCGGCCGCCAGCCGCAGGAGGGCGCCATCGCCGGCGGCGTCGCCCCACGGGGCCAGGGCGAGCTCGCGGAGTCGGTCGCGGACCCGGAGGCGGTCGAGCGGCACGCTCAGCCATCCGATGATCGCGTCGAGGTGGGCGTCACCGAAGCCGCGTGGCAGCAGCGCGGCATCGGCCACGATGGCACCGTGCGCGGCCTTCGCATCGCGGGGCCCCTCACCCGCGACCGACGGCGCCGCCGCCACCCGCGCGCCGGCTGACTGCCCGATCTCGATGACCTCAACGCGCCGATCGAGGACGTCGGCCAGCGTCGCCGTCGCGGCGACCAGCGCGCGGCGGCCATCCGACCCGTCGCCGCGCAGCTCCTCGAGCAGCAGCCGCAGGGCCGTCCCGTGGCCCTTGGCGGGCGACGGGGCGGTGAGCGTGGCTCCGACGCGGTCGGGTGGCAGCGCCGCCTCCATCCGCCCCCCGGGCTCGGCGAGTCCCCCGGCCAGGACCGCGACCATGTCCGGGCGACGCTGCACGGCCGCCGCGACGATGGCGACGAGGTCGGGGATCAGCGGACGCTCGTCGCCGCCGGGCGGCTCGCCGCTGCCCGCGAGCAGCGCCGTCACCGTCGGATCGGCGAGGACGCCGGCCACGGCCAGGATCTCCGCGCCGTCGAGGGCCAGCGGGCGCACCCGCCAGCCGGCGGACGTCGCGGCGGCGACCAGCGGCGCCAGCGCCCGCCCCGTGGCCGCGACCACCGCCATCTCGGGCGGTGCGGCCGTCGCGCACGCGATCCGCGGCAGCTCGTCGGCGGACCCCGGCGCGGAGAGGGCGAGGGCCGACGCCAGGTCGGGAGCGGACGCCGCGAGACGTCCGCGCAGGCGCTCGAGCAGGGCTTCGGGCGGGACCGCCGCCGGGCTGGCTGTCGCACCCAGCAGGCGCCAGCGCCCGTCCACGCGTCCGATGAGGGAGACGGCGACCGTCGCGGTCCCGCGATCGATGGCGGCGAAGGCGTGGGGATCGCTGCTCACCCGTCCGATCCTACCTGACGGAGCGGGCGGGTCCGCCTGCGGGAACGCCGGTCAGGCGTCCCAGCCGTCCGCCTCGTCCAGCTCCTCGAGGCGGTCGATCAGCGCCTCGATGCCGGCGTCATCGCGCAGCAGCTCCGACGCCGACGGGATCTCGCCCCCGAACAGCTCGCCCAGCACCGGATCGAAGAACAGCATCGCGGGCGCACCGAGCGGCCGGTACGGGCGGCTCGCCTCCAGGAAGTGCACGGCGGGGCCCGTCAGGCCCCGCAGGCGGATCTCTCGCGCGACCGCTTCGACCAGCGCCTCGCGGCGCTCGTCGACCGGCTCCATCTGGAAGCTCACTCGGTCGCGCTCGCCTGGGGTGCCTTGGCGATCAGCGGCCTCGCCGGCGCCGGCTCGCCGGCCGACAGGGCGTGGGCATACGCCTCGTACGCGGCGGCTCCGCGCAGCGCGAAGACCACGTGCTCGATGGTCGATGGGGTGGCCAGCTCGTCGCGGACCGCGCTGACGGCGACGTAGGCGGCTTCGTCCATCGGGAAGCCGCCGATCCCGGTCCCGAGCGCGGGGAACGCGACGGACGTCAGGCCAAGCTCGCGCACCCGCGCCATGGCGTTGCGCGCCGCGCGATCGATCGCGGCATCGCTCGTCCGGCGATCGCGCTCGAGCGACACGGCGTGGATCACCACCTTGGCTGCGAGCTTGCCCGCGGGCGTCACGATGGCGTCCCCGAGCTTCACCGGGCCCTGGCGAACGGCGGCGAACTCGATCTCGTCGCCCCCGATCCGCTTGAGCTCGCCCGCGACGCCCGTCGACATCCACAGGGACGTGGAGGCGGGACTTACGATCGCGTCGACCTCGAGATCGCAGATGTCGCCGTTCCAGAGCTCGATGCGTGCCACTCGGACCTCCCGCCCGCGAGCGTCCGGACCTCAACAGGTGAACGCGCGGCATGGTACACCCGGGGCAGGCGGCGGGACATCGACGTGACGATCTCGTAGCTGATCGTTCCGCACGCCGCCGCGAGGTCGTGGGCGGTGATCCGGTCATCCCCCTGGAGCCCCAGCAGCACGAACTCGTCCTGATCGTGAACGGGCTCGCCGTGAACGTCCGTGACGTCGGCCATGACCGCGTCCATCGCGACCCTGCCGACGAGGGGGACGCGCGTCCCGCGGACGAGCGCGAAGGCCCGATCCGTAAGAATCCGTCGCCAGCCGTCACCATAGCCGACCGGCAACGTGGCGATCCGCGACGGTCGAGCCGTGACGAACGTCGGCCCGTAGCTGACGCCGTGGCCCGCCGGCAGGTCGACGACGCGGACGGGACGAGCGAACAGGGCCATGACCGGGCGAAGCGCCGCCGCTTGGGCCGCGGTCGCCGAGGGCGGCGTTACGGCGTCGGGGACGAGGCCGTAGGTCGACAGGCCCGGCCGCACGGCGTCCCAGCTCGCGGCGTCCGCGGCCAGGATCCCGCCACTACCGGCGAGATGGCGCCGCACGCCGTCCGGGCCCAGCTCGACCGTGCCCACGAGCGCGCCGACCGCCGACCCGAACCGCGCGTCCTGGGCGCGCGTGCCTGACAGGTCGTCGGCGGCCACGAGATGCGTCCACACGCCGCCCAGCCGGACGCCGGGCGCCGCCACGATCGCCGCCACCGTCGCCGTCGCCTCGCCCGGCAGCGCGCCCCCGCGTCCCAGGCCCGTTTCCACCTCGACGTGCACCTCGAGGTCGGGAGCGCCCGCTGCCGAGGCTGATCCTGCCGCGGCCAGGATCCGGTCGGTCAGCGCCCCTGATCCGACGCTCACCGCGATCGAGGCCCGTGCGGCGATCGCAACCTGATCTGCCGGGACGGGGTACAGCACCAGCACCGGCAGGCCCACGCCACCGTCGCGCAACTCGATCGCCTCGTCGAGGGTCGCGACCGAGACGCCGTCGGCGGACGCCGCCTCGAGCGCCCTGGCGATCGGGACCGCACCGTGGCCGTAGGCGTCGGCCTTGACCACGGGCTCGACCCGCACTCCCGGGCCGACGACGCGGCGGATCGTGGCGAGGTTGTCGCGAAGCGCGTCGAGATCGAGCTCGAGCCAGGCCGTGCGCGGCAGGGCCGGGAGCCCGGCCGCCGCGAGACGCGCCTCGATCGGCTCGCGCTCCGGAGCGGCCTTCTCGCTCAGGCGGGCGCCCCGTCCGTCGTGGCAGCGTCGGCCGTTCGAACGCCGAATCCGAGCCGCCGTCCCGTCCGCTCGCGCTCCGCCATCCGTGCGAGCCGCTTGCGCCCGATCGGGAGGGCTTCGGGCAGGTCGCCGGCCAGCAGCCCCGCGTCGCCGATCCGGTCGCGGACCGCCTCGCCGGCCAGGCCATGGAGGTAGACCCCGAGGCGCGCCGCGTCGAACGGTGCCAGGCCCTGGGCGAGGAGCGCGCCGATCGTCCCCGCGAGCACGTCGCCGGTCCCGCCGCTCGCCATCGCCGGGTTCTCGAACGGCGCCACGCCGACGGCGCCGTCCGGCGCCGCGATCACGGTCTTGGCGCCCTTCAGCACCACGACCTGACCCCACTCCCCTGCCGCGGCGATGGCCGCGCGGACCCGGGCCGCGTCGTCGGCCTTGAGGTCGCCGTCGTCGTCGTTCCCGTGACCGCTGCCGGCGCGCAGGCGCGTGAACTCGCCGGCATGCGGCGTCAGGACGCACGGCCGGGTCACGCGCGACCACCACCCGTCGACGGCCGCGAGCGTGCGCAGCGCCTCGGCGTCGAGCACCGCCGGCGGACCGCCCGCGTCGGACTCGGTGAGCAGCAGCCGGAGCAGCTCCGAGATCGCCAGCGACGGCCGCAGCCCGGGTCCGATCACGAGCGCGTCGTGCTCGTGGTCCAGCACGGCCGCGAGCGCCGGCTCCGGGTCAACCTCCTCGACGTCGTCCTCGGGCAGCGCCATCGTGGTCGCCTCGACGACCTTCGCCGCGAACAGCGGCTGCAGCGACTCGGGCACGGCCAGCGTGACCAGCCCGGCGCCGGCCCGTCCCGCGGCGCGGCAGACGAGCAGCGCCGCCCCGGCGTAGTCGAGCGACCCGGCGAGGACCAGCAGGCGGCCGAAGCTCCCCTTGTGACCGCGCTTGTCGCGTTCGGGGATGAGCCTGGCCATCGTCTCGTCGTCGAGCTCGGGCGCGGTCTCGGCCGCCGGCTCGGCCGTCGCGGTGGCTGATTCCTCGGCGGCCGGCTTGCCGAACCCGACGGCGCGCTTGTCAGCCACGCCCGGCACCATCGTCGGCCCCGTCGACCCCGGCGGCCTCGACCTCGGCCGCCAGGGCCCGCGTCGCGTCGTGGATCTCGCGCATGCGCTCGAAGCGGGCCATCAGCTGGCGCTCGCGGTCGTCGAGCCGCGCGTCGATGTCCAGCGGGAACACGTACCGTCCGCCCGCCGTGCGCACGCCGAAGGCCACGGCAACCGCGTACTCGGCCTCGTGGCTGATCGAGACGGCGATCCGGCCCATGCCGAGTTGCTCGGCGCGCGCGGCGGCCCGCCCGTTGAGCCGGACGGACGGCTGACCCGTCGGCAGCCGCTCGATCTCGATCTCGGTCCAGCCGACGCCCCGGACCCCGAGCCCGAGGACCTTGGACACGGCCTCCTTCGCGGCCCACCGGCCGGCGAAGTTCTCGGGTCGGTTGCGCACGTAGCGGCGTTCGCCCTCGGTCAGGACGCGCCGCGAGAAGCGCTCCCCGAACCGCTCGATCGTGTGCGCGATCCGGTCGACCTTGATGATGTCGATGCCGAGCTCCGTCGTCCCCTCGGGGACCGTGCCCGGCGGGATCACGGGGTCGGCGGCCGGGCCGGGGCGCGCCATCGCTACTCCACCGTCACCGACTTGGCGAGGTTGCGCGGCTGGTCGACGTCCGTGCCCCGGGCGACCGCGGTGTGGTAGGCGAACAGCTGGAGCGGGATCACCGCGAGGGCGGGCGACAGCGCCTCGTGCGTGTCGGCGACCCACAGGACGTCGTCCGCGAACCGGCCGATCGCCGCATCACCCTCCGTGGCGACCGCGATCACGCGCGCGTCGCGCGCTCGACCCTCCATCACGTTGCTCATCAGCTTGTCGTAGATCGCCGACCGGGTGGCGATGGCGACGAGCGGGCACTCGGCGTCGAGCAGCGAGATCGGGCCGTGCTTCAGCTCGCCGGCCGCGTAACCCTCGGCGTGGATGTAGCTGATCTCCTTGAGCTTGAGCGCGCCCTCGAGCGCCGCCGGCAGCGAGTAGCCGCGGCCGATGAACATGAACCCGCGCGAGTTGACGTAGCGGCGCGCGATGGCGTCGATGGCGGGATTGGCCGCCAGGGTCCGAGCCGCACCGTCGGGCAGGGCGCGCAGCGCGCGGCCGAGCTCCAGCTCCCGGGCCTCGTCGAACGAGCCCCGGACCTTCGCGATCGTGGCCGCGAGGACGATGAGCGTCGTGACCTGGGTGACGAACGTCTTGGACGCGGCGACGGCGATCTCGGGGCCGGCCTGGAGGAACATCACGGCGTCGGCCTCGCGCGTGATCGCCGAGCCCATCGTGTTGGTCACGGCGACGATCGGGCATCCCCGTTCCTTCGCCCAGCGGGTCGGCGCGATCGTGTCGGCGGTCTCGCCCGACTGGGTGACGGCGATCACCAGCGCGTTGGGGTCCAGCGGCGGCGGCGAGTACCGGAACTCCGAGCCGACGGTGACCCGGGCCGGGAGCCCGGTCCAGTCCTGGATCGCCGCCGCGCCGACGAGTGCGGCGTAGGACGCCGTGCCGCAGGCGACGATCTCGACCCGCGTCGCGCGCCTGAAGGCGTCCTCGAGCCCGTCGACCTCGGGGGCATGGATGTGGCCGTCGGCCGTGACGCGACCGGCCAGGGACTGGCGCAGCGCCTCAGGCTGCTCGTGGATCTCCTTGAGCATGAAGTGCTCGTAGCCGCCCTTCTCGGCGGCCTCGGGAGACCAGTCGACGACCGTCTCCTGGCGGTGGCGTGGCGTGCCGTCGACGCCGGTGATCACCACGCCCGTCGGTCGGACGTCGGCGACGTCGCCCTCCTCGAGGAAGATGATCCGGTTGGTGTGGGCGAGGATCGCCGCCACGTCGCTGGCGATGAAGCTCTCCTCGCCGTGCAGGCCGACCACGAGCGGCACGTCCTTGCGGGCGCCGACGAGGCGGCTCTGCTCGCGCTTGTGCATCACGACGAGCGCGTACGCCCCCTCGAGCTGGCGCAGGGCGGATCGCACGGCATCGGCGAGGTCGCCCTGGTAGGCCTCCTCGACGAGGTGGGCAATGGCCTCGGTGTCGGTCTCGGACGTGAGCACGTGGCCACGCGCCTCGAGCCCGTCCCGCAGGTCCCGGAAGTTCTCGATGATCCCGTTGTGGATCACGGTGATGTCGCCGCTGCAGTCCTGGTGCGGGTGCGCGTTGAGGTCGTTCGGCCGGCCGTGGGTCGCCCAGCGCGTGTGGGCGAGGCCGATGGCCGCGTGAGGGGTCCGGTCTGCGATCGCCGTCTGGAGGTTGGCGAGCTTGCCCGCCTTCTTCTCAACGAACAGGTCACCCTGCTCGTCGACGAGGGCGATGCCGGCCGAGTCGTAGCCCCGGTACTCGAGACGCCGCAGACCCTCGATCAGGATTGGGCCCGCCTCGCGGGGCCCCGTATAGCCGACGATTCCGCACATGCGCCTGGGGGGTCTCCTTGGGCTCGAGCTCGCGGCCCCGCCGCGGCTGGCTAGTGTAGTCGGTCGCCTGCGAGCGCCGCGATGGCGTCGGCGAGCTCGGCGACCAGCGCCGCGTCCGGACCTTCGACCATCACCCGCAGCACGGGCTCCGTGCCCGACGGACGGACGAGCACGCGCCCGTGCGGCGCCAGCCGTCGCTCCGCGTCGGCGATCGACGCCCCGAGGACGTCGTCGGCCTCCCACTGATCGCGGTGGCGGACCCGGATCGCCCGCTGCTGCTGGGGCAGGAGCGGGACGACGCTCGCGAGCTCCGCGATGCCCGATCCGGCCGCGGTCATGACCCGCAGCAGCTCGACGGCGGTCACGATCCCGTCGCCCGACGTCGTGTGCTCGCGGATGATCACGTGGCCGCTCTTCTCGCCGCCCAGCCCGGCGCCGGACACGAGCATCGCCGCGAGGATGTGCTTGTCGCCGACCGGCGTGCGCACGATCCGCCCACCGGCCGCCTCCACGGCGGCCTGGAGCCCGCCGTTCGAGAGCACGGACACGACGAGGCTGCCGTGGTCGAGCGCGCCGCGCGCGAGCCGCTCGAGGGCGAGGATCCCGAGCACCTGGTCGCCGTCGACGAGGTTCCCGAGCGCGTCGACCGCGATGCACCGGTCCGCGTCGCCGTCGAGGGCGAACCCGACGTCCGCGCCGGCGGCCTTGACCGCCTCGGCCAGCGAGGCCGGCGCGGTGGCGCCGCTCGCGACGTTGATGTTGTCACCGTCGGGCGCGTCGTGGATCACGGTCACCCGCGCGCCGGTGGCCCGCAGGATCTCGGGCGCGACGTGGAACGCCGCGCCGTTCGCCGTGTCCAGCAGCACGTGCAGCCCCGACGCGTCGATGGCGCCGGCGAGGGCCCGCCGGTGCGCGACGTAGCGCGCGAGGAGCCCCGTCCCGTCCACGGTCCGCCCGATCAGGGCCGGCGCCACGCCCGGCAGCTCGTCGGCCCGCAGGACGGCCGCCTCCAGCTCGTCCTCGACGTCGTCGTCGAGCTTGAGGCCGCGCGGGTCGAGGACCTTGAGCCCGTTGTCCTCGGCCGGGTTGTGGGACGCCGAGACCATGATCCCGGCGGCGAAGGCGGGGTCCGCGGCGAGGAACGCGAGCGCCGGCGTGGGGACGACCCCCACCTGGTGGACGTCCGCACCCATGCTTGTCGCGCCGGCGGTGATCGCGGCGACGAACATGTCGCCCGACCGGCGCGTGTCCTGGCCCACGACCAGCGAGCCTCCGGCGCCGACGACCTGGTGGGCGGTTGCCTTGCCCAGCGCGAACGCAAGCGAGGGCCGCAGGTCGACGTTGGCCACGCCTCGAATGCCGTCCGTGCCGAACAACCGTGTCATCGGGGTCCTCGCGTGATGGGGCGGTGCGTCCGGGTCAGGGCGCGGGCGATGGCTGAAGCGATGCCTCGCTCACCGGCTCCGTGATCGTGACGGTCACCGTTGCCGGTGCCACCTCCACAAGGGTCACGGTCGACGGCAGCGATGGGACCACGGGCAGCTCGTGGGTCCCGGGCGCGAGGCCTGCGACGCTGACCGCGACGACGATCGGCGCCGACCCGAGCCGGTCGAGGTCGGCGACCGGGCCGAACAGGGTCAGCTGGGCCTGCGACACGGGCAGCTCGTACTGGAGCGTCGGCTCCCGGCCATCGAGTCGGATACCGGCCGAGTACGTTCGCGTCTCGGTGATCACCTCGATGTGCACGGTCACGCGGACGGGACCCGGCTCGACCTCCACCACCCCGGTCGGCAGCGCAAGGGCCACGGCCATCGTCACGTCCCGCGTGGCCCCGGAGACGGGGATGGGATCCGTCTCGACCTGCATCAGCGTCGCGAGCTGGTCGGCGTCGCCCTCCACGGAAACGACCAATGGGTCCACCTCCACCGAAGCGATGCGGAAACCCTGGGCAGGCGTACCGGTCACATTCGGGTTCACCGGAAGGGTCTTTGTCTCTCGGTTGGTGAACAGCGGGATCGTCACGTGGACCGAGCGTGGATCGAGGTCCACCCCGGTCACCACGGCCCCCGCCTCGTCCACCGGCCTCGCCTCGATGGTGCGGTCGAAGTCGATGCCCTCCGGGGACAGGGCGACGTTCACATGCGCCGCGACGACCTGGCTGACGGCCGATGCGGGGCCGGTCACGCTCACGGTGGTGGGCGAGAACGTCATCTCGCCAATGTCGATGCCCGCCGGTGGCGTGCCCTGATCGACCTCGACCGGGACGACCTTCGTCGTCACTTCGTCGAGCACGACCGGGATCGTGCGCGGCTGGGAGTCGAGGATCGTCACCCGCGGGTCGATGGCGTTGACGGCGACCCGGACGTTGACCTGCTGCCCGTCGGGCTTGACGTTGGTCAGGTCGACGGTCGCCACGAAGTCCTCGGCGCGCAGCCGGCCCACGTCCGCCGGCGCGATGTACCGGATCTGGTCGACGTCGCGGAGGATGTTCGTGACCTCCGTTCCGGGCGGCTTGTTGGTGGCCGTGACGGGAACCGGGCCGGGAAACGTGATGCTGTCCTGGGAGGCGACGAGGCCCGCGTACAGCAGCGTCGCCAGGGCGATCGCGGCGAGTTTGAGTGGCCAGTTGTGGACGACGAACCGGACGGCCCGTTGCAGGCGTGAGCCGAGGCTCATCGGCCGGCCACGGCCGCCGCCGCGCCGCTCCCGTTCTCGTCACCGACGGGCGTCTCGGGGATCGGACCCGGATCGGGGGCCGGTCCGCCGTTCGTCGGCAGCATCGCCGCCGAGCTGAGCCCGGAGCCGCCGGACGCGGCGGGCTGACCGCCCGCGGGCGTGCCCGGTGTCGCCGGCGGCGCATCGACGCGTCCGGGCGTCGTCCGGATGCGCAATCGCCCACGGGTTCGTCCGCGGAACACCGATCCCCGGCGACGGCTGAGCCCGGGCGGCGTGGCGGGCGCCTCGAGCAGGGCCGTGAGAGCCCGCTCCAACTGCGTCTCGGATGGGACGCGCACGATGCGCGCCCGCTCGACGACGCTCATCTGTCCGCTCTCCTCGGACACCACGACCGCGACGGCGTCCGTGTCCTCGGTGATGCCCAGGGCGGCCCGATGCCGGGTCCCGAACCGCTCGGACAGCGTCATCTCGGTGAGCGGCAGGAGCGCCGCGGCCGCGAGGATCCGGTCGTCGCGGATGACGACCGCGCCGTCGTGCAGCGACGTGCGGGGCGCAAAGATCGTGCACAACAGCTCGCTCGACAGGTCGGCGTGGATCATCACACCGGTCTCGGCGATCTCCTCGAGGCCAGTCTCGCGCTCCAGCACGATCAGGGCCCCGTGGCCCTCACGCGACAGCTGACCGGCGGCCTTCGCCACCTCGGCCGCGACGTGCTGGATCGTCCGCTGACCTGACGGGGCAATGAGCCAGCCGAAGGTGCCGACCCGCCCGATCCGCTCGAGGCCACGGCGCAGCTCGGGCTGGAACACAACGACGAGCGCGAACAGGCCGACCACGGCGCCGGCCTGGAGGATCTGGGTGAACAGCCGCAGCTGGAGGAACTGGGCGAGGGCGTAGACGCCCAGCAGGATCGAGACGCCGATGACGAGCGTGACGGCCCGGGTTCCCCGGATCAGGCTGAACAACCAGTAGATGAACAGCGCGGTGATCGCGATGTCGAGCAGCGTCGTCAGCGTGACCTGTCGGACGAGCGATTCGACGAACGGGAGCATCTTCTGGCGAGTCTAGCACCGGGATCCCCCCGTTCCGGGACCCCTACGATCGGGCCGGGGGTCCCCCCTGGCCCCGCGCGACCCGGGTGCCGGCCAGGAGCGCCTGGTGCGACTCGTCCGCATCCAGCGCGGCGAGCCGGTCGAGCAGGTCCAGCTTCTCGGTCGCGAGCGTGGACCAGCCGCGCTCGTCGTACAGCTCCACGAGCGCGAGATGGAGGCTCAGGTCGTCCGGCGCGATCGACAGGGCGAGATAGCAGGTGTCGAGCGCGGCCTCCGCATGGCCGTCGCGACGGTAGGCGCTCGCGAGATCGAGCAGCTGGTCGAGGCCGACGCCCTGGACGCGTCGCTCCAGCGTCTCCTCGGCCGCGAGCGCGAGCTCGGCGAGGTCGAGGTCGGGCGGCAGGTCGCGGTCGAGCGCCCGGCGTGGGGCGGCGGGCACCGGCTCCGGGGCGGGCTCTGGCTCGGTGGGCCCGGCGGCCTCCTCGACGGGGGCCGCGTCCGCAGTTACGGACCCCGCGGGCGCTTCGACCGCTGCGACCTCGGTTGCCTCGACGACCTCGGGCGCGGTCTCGACGGCGGGCGTCGCCTTGTGGCGCTTTACGGGCGGCTCGACGGGCGAAGCGGCCGCCGCCTTGGCCGGCGTGGACTTGGCGTGTGCGGGCGGCGACTGTCGCCGCGCCTCGACCGCGGGACCCTCGAGGACCACGAGCGCACGCTCCAGCGCCACGCGGCCGGGCTCGGCCGGCTCCGACGCGCGGAGCCGTTCGATCAGCTGCTCCAGCGTCCGCCGCCGCTCGCGACCCTCCGCCAATTCGAGCCCGCGCCGAGCGGCATCGACCGCGTCGGCGAGCTTGCCCGACGCGGCCAG